>JAZREB010000421.1:0-4930 GCA_045660585.1 Faecousia sp.
GGGAGAGTAGTACTCCTGTCCATCCTTTGTGCCGTGGAGCACGGAACGGATCCGATCGTTCATGTTGACCGCTGTCATGCCGGTGAGGGTGAAGTAGTAGTAATTGCCCTGCTCCACAGGCTGAATCTCTACGGTCTTTACACCCGTCTGAACGCTATCCTTGTAGGTATCGACCTCCACGGTCATGTAGACCGTATCCATATCGAACCCACTGAGCAGAGATTTGGAAACAGCCAGATTGACGGAAATATCCGATGCCAGATTCAGGGTATGTCCGATCTTCCAAGCGGTGTTTTCCTGAGGCTCCTTGATTTCTGCCTCTCCGCAGATACAAGAGCCGCCACTATAGCTGTGAGCTTCTTCTGCAGAGTAATCGCAGTTCTCGCAGGTAACTGTGTGGGTATCGGCATCCTTTGCGGTGTAAACAGGAGCATGACCGGTTGCGGGAACAACTTCCTGTGCGGTGAGGACTACAGAGCAGACGGAGCAGTGCTTGCCTTCGGTAAGACCGGTAGCAGTACAGGTGGGAGCAAGTGCCTTGTCGGCAACCTCAGTGTGTCCCTTTGTGGGAACAGTTTCCTGTGCGGTCAGGATTTCGGAACATACGGAGCAGTGCTTGCCTTCGGTCAGACCGGTAGCGGTACAGGTGGGAGCAACAGCCTTGTCGGTGACCTCAGTATGACCGGTAGCAGGAACAGTTTCCTGCGCGGTGAGAACTTGGTCACATACAGAGCAGTGCTTACCTTCGGTCAAACCGGTTTCGGTACAGGTGGGAGCAACGGCTTTGTCGATGACCTCAGTGTGACCGGTTGCAGGAACAACTTCCTGTGCAGTGAGAACGGCATTACATACGGAGCAATGAGCACCTGCAGTGAGGCCTGTTGCAGTACAAGTGGGATCGACCGCCTTATCTGCTACAGAGGTATGACCCTTTGCCTTGGTAGTGACGTTGAAGTAGAAACTACCGTAAGTAGTGGTCTTCCAAGTGTACTTATCGGTTCCGGTTGCGGTACAGGTAGGAGCCTTGGTAGTGGTCTTGGTGTAGTCTGTAGTGGTCAGCTTCGGCAGAGTTACGGTAGTAGTTCCGTTACACTTGGAGCAAGTTCCTGTCAAGGTGCCTGTTGCGGAAGTGGTAGGATTCTTGGTTGCCTGGTAGGTGTAGTTATGGCCTGTTGCAGAAACCTTGGAATCTACATAGCTGTCAGAGCAACGAGAACAGGTATGGGTAGTGTAACCCTCTGCAGTACAAGTGGGAGCAGTTACAACGCTCTTGTAATCATGTCCCAAAGCGGCAACAGTTTCCTGTGCAGTGAGAACTGCATTACAGACAGAGCAATGCTTGCCTTCCGTCAGACCGGTAGCAGTACAAGTGGGCTCGACCGCCTTATCTGCTACAGAGGTATGCCCCTTTGCGGCAGTGGTGACGTTAAAGTAGAAGCTACCGTAGGTAGTGGTCTTCCAAGTGTACTTATCGGTACCGGTTGCGGTACAGGTAGGTGCCTTGGTGGTGGTCTTGGTGTAGTCCGTAGTGTTCAGCTTGGGAAGGGTCACGGTGGTAGTTCCGTTACACTTGGAGCAGGTTCCGGTAAGGATACCGGTTGCGGAAGTGGTGGGATTTTTGGTCGCTTTGTAGGTATAATTGTGAGCCTCGGATTTGCTGTAACCACAAGAGCAAGTTGCGGTGTGGTTGGTAGCATCCTTATTTGCATAGCTATATGTGTGAGCTGTTGCGGTATAGGTTGCGGTGATGGTGGTGTCGGCAGTGATGTTGGTCAGTGCCTTGTCCCATCCCTTGAATGCATAGTGGTTGGTAGCGTCGGATGCCTTGGTGGGAGTCTTGCCTGTATAGGTAGCGGCCTCTCCCCGGTTGACGATCTTGGTTTCCAAAGTCTTTCCTGCGGCATCCTTAAAGATTACGTTGTAGGCGGGAGTGGGCAGATCTTCCTTTTTGCCAACAAAAATGTAGTCGATGACCAATTCGCCGGGTTGGGTATCGGAAATACTCTCCACACCGCCGAAGTATGCTCTGACACGGTTGATCTCCTTCGCATTTAAGAAGGAACTGTTCACCGGAATGGTGGCAATGAACCAGGCATCGGCATTGATGTAGTCGGTATATTCCTTGTAGTCGGCAGTTGCGGCCACTGCGGTAGATTCGCCGTCAGCGTAAACCGTCAGCTTCAAATAGGGTGTGAAGTTTTTCACGCTCTGTGTTCCGTCGTCATTATTGATGATCTGATCACCCTTACGGAAATTCTTCATCTTGAAGCGGATCTGGAAGTAAGTCGTTTCCCCATCGGGATAGAATACAACGGGATTCTTGGAGCCGCTGGGTCCTATATTGGTGTCTATGTTAATAGCGGGCCAGGAGGTATCACTGATGGTGCCCTTTGCCTTAACGGTAATGGTTCCGGCAGTGTTGTCGATGGTCGCGCCGGTAGCATAGGAGGAAGAATAGGTCCAGTTGCGGGTAGTGGTGCTGTCAAAGTTTACATAGCTGTAGGTCTTGGTATTGTAGCGGAGCTGATCGGCTTCGGTATTTTCAAAGCCGAAATACAGGCTGTCCTTAATAGGCAATTCCTCGTAGGGTCCAATGTAGGCAAAGTCATAGGTGACCGTTGCGTTGGTGTCCGTAGCGGCAGTGAAGCCGGAAATGTGGATGATGACGCGGTTGACTTCTTCCAGCTCGCGGATGGCATCCTGGATCTGTCCGGTAACGAGAACATACTCCCCGGAGCTGAGATAGCTTACATCAAAGGGAACTGCCGTTGCGGAAGTGTAGGAATTATCTGTGGAGTAGTAGAAGTGTACCGTGGCTCTTGCATTGGTGCCGGTAAGACCGGTAACCTTGAAACGCATTTGGAAATAATCTGCATGATCCGGATCATAGTTCAGGTCGAAGTTCACGGAATCGGCATAAATGGAAGTAAAGCCTGTGGTGCCGGGAGTAACGGTCAGAGTGCCTGCGGTAACGTCCATAGACTGGGAACCGTCCTTCAGCCCCTGGGTTCTGCCACGCCATGCACCGACTTGATCGAAGTCTTGGAAATTATATACATAGTTATTGTATCTTTCCTGTGCCTGAGTGCTGTTGTCAAAGTCGAAGAACAGGGACTTGTGGAGCTTTGCCACGGCTTCCGTCTTGGTGTGGGATGTGTTGTTCTGACAGGTGAAGGTCTTTACGCCCTCTGCGGTGAGCGTAGGAGCGGTAGTGATCTTACCGCTGTCATATTTGTGTCCCAGCTTTGCGGTAGTAGCGGTAAAGCTGAAAGAACCGTAAGTGGTGGTCTTCCACTTATAGCTATCAGTGCCGGTTGCGGTACAGGTAGGTGCCTTGGTGGTAGACTTGGTGTAGTCTGTGGTATTCAGCTTGGGCAGGGTCACCGTAGTGGTGCCGGAGCAACGGGAACAGGTTCCGGTCAGTACACCGGTAGCGGAGGTTGTAGGATTGGTGGTTGCGGCATAGGTGTAATTGTGTCCCAGCTTAGAAGTGGTAACAGGGAAGCTGAAGGTGCCGTAAGTGGTGGTGTTCCACTTATAGGTGTCGGTACCCGTTGCGGTACAGGTAGCTGCCTTAGTCACAGTCTTGGTGTAATCCCTGGTGTTCAGCTTGGGCAGCGTCACCGTAGTGGTGCCGGAGCAACGGGAACAGGTTCCGGTCAGTACACCGGTAGCGGAGGTTGTAGGATTGGTGGTTGCGGCATAGGTGTACTTGTGTCCCAACTTTGCTGTAGTGACATTGTAGCTGAAGTTTCCATAAGTGGTAGTCTTCCATGTGTATTTATCGGTGCCGGTTGCGGTACAGGTGGCCGCTTTAGTGGTGGTCTTGGTGTAGTCTGTGGTGTTCAGCTTGGGCAGGGTCACGGAAGTGGTCTGGGAGCATTTGGAGCATGTGCCCGTCAGGGTGCCTGTAGCAGATGTAGTGGGATCCGTGGCCTTTGCATAAGTGAAAGTATGGGCCTCGTTCTTGGTGTAACCGCAGGTACAGGTATTCTTGTGGTTGGTGGCATCTACCTTGGCATAGGTCCAGGTATGAGCTACCGAAGTGAACTGTGCGGTAATGGTAGTATTGGCGGTGATGTTGGTCAGAGCCTTGTCCCAACCCTTGTAGGTGTAGTGGTTGGTGGCATCACTCTTCTTAGTGGGAGTGGAGCCGGAGTAGGATGCGGATTCGCCCTTGTTGACCAACTGAGTTGCCAGGGTCTTTCCGTTGCCATCCTTAAAGGTGACGGTATATGCAGGGGTAGGCAGATCTGCCAGAGTGCCTACATACATATAGTCGATGGTTACGGTGCCTAAGTTGGTAGCGTCGCTACTCTTAATGTTCATAAAACGAACACCCAGAGAGGTGATCCGGGACGCCCCCTTAAAGTTAGAGGACAGAGGGATCGTCAGAACCTGATAGCTACCGGTCTTAAAGGTAAAGACGGTATCCATGTCACTGTACTTAATGGCATCTACACCCTTGGTATTGTCGTAGTGATATTCCAACTGAACGGAATTGGTGCCGGCGGAAACCACATTGTCCAGCTTGAAGCGGATCTGGAAATACTGGGCGTTGGTGGGACGGTAGTTCAGGGGCGCATAGCCACCTCTGCCGTTCCAGGGGAAAATGCCGTAGGTGGTAGAGGTCATGAACTTGGGTCCGGGTTTCTTTTCGCCCTCTAAATCATCGCCGACTTTTACGATGGCAACACCGTTTGCGTTGTCAATGGTAAAGTTGGTGTAGTTGGAGGTTTCTCCGGAAGCAGTTGCATTGGTAGCCCAATAAGGCTCTTGAGCACGGTCGAAGTTCTGATATGCGTAGGATGCACTGCTATAACGGGCAACGTCTGCATCCGTATTGGAGAAATGGAATAGGAGATTATCTGCCTCGGGACGGGAATCCTTGGGTCCCACATAGATATAGTCAATGGAAACAGAGGCATTC
>JAZREB010000422.1:0-8318 GCA_045660585.1 Faecousia sp.
TTTTATTTAGTGGCGTAAGCCACACCGACATACGCGTAGCGTATATCATCTGCAACGCAGATATCATACCCATAGGGTATATCATCCGTTCTGTAAGGAACGGATATCATTCGCTCCAAGGGAGCGATAAACTGTGATTTAGGTATAAAAAAAGAGCGCATTGCTCTTTTTGGGAGCAATGCACTCGTAGGGGATATGAGATTATTCCGTGGGCATTTCCTTGCCGAGACGTTTGTACATGGTCTTCTTGACGGCACGAATGATGTTCTCGTAGCCGGTGCAACGGCACAGGTGGCCGGACAGCAGCTTGCGGAGCTCTGCATCGGTGTATTCCTTGCCGCTTTCCAAGATCTCTACGGAGCTCATAATGAAGCCGGGAGTACAGAAACCGCACTGGATGGCTGCTTCATCAATAAATGCCTGCTGGATGTCTGCCAGCTCACCGTTGGGGCCCAGGAGGCTCTCCAAGGTGCGGATCTTCTTGCCATGAGCCCAAACTGCCAGATAGATGCAGGAGTTATAGGCTTCGCCGTCAATGAGAACGGTGCAAGCACCGCATTCACCTACTTCGCAACCCTTCTTAACGGAGGTCATGCGGAAATCGTTGCGGAGCATATCTGTCAGGCTGGCGCGGACGTCAACCATCTGCTCAACATCTTTGCCGTTGAGGTTATATTTCACAAGCTTATACTGGTTTTCCATTACAGAACACCTCCTGCTCGTTTTACGGATTCCACGATGCAACGCTTTGCGGATTCTACTGCAACGTGCTGACGCAGAGCCTTGGAAGCTCTCCAGGAATCACGGGGGTTAATGTCTTCCAGAACCTTCTGTGCGAAGGCTTCGATGTTCTCCATGGTGACTTCCTTGCCGTTGATAAATGCTTCGGCATTGGGGCAACGCATGGGGATGGGGCCTGCAACACCGTAGGCAACGCGGACACGGTCAAAGGTTTTCTTGTCCTCGGACAGACGGACATTGACGGAGCAACCGTTGGTTGCAATGTCCAGCGCGTTACGCATGGCGTACTTGATGTAGTAGCCGTAGGTGTTTTCATAGCTCGCCTTGGGGATCAGAATAGCGGTCTGGATCTCGCCCTCGCGGATGTCAACCACCTTGGCCTTCAGGTAGAAGTCCTTAATGGGAACACGACGGGTACCCTTGGGGCCGGTGAGCTCTACAATGGCTTCCCATGCGTGGAGGGTGGAAGCGGAATCAGCAGAGGTAACGCCGTTACAGGTGTTGCCACCGATGGTGCCGATGTTACGGATCTGGGGGCCACCTACCTGATCCACTGCTTCACCCAGTACATTGATGTACTGCTGAATGATGGGATTCTTGGTAATGTGGGAGAAGCTGGTGAGGGAACCGATGCGGATGTTTTCTTCTTCATCAATGATTACGCCACGGAGCTCGTCCAGCATGAAAATGGAGATCAGTTCTACACCGGCGCGCTTGCCTTCACGCATCTGCACAAGGACGTCGGAGCCACCTGCAATAATGTGGGCTTCGGGATGAGCCAGACGGAGCTCTACAGCGTGCTGTACGCTCTCGGACTCATAATAGGCTTTCATATCATACATGGCTTAGTTCTCCTTTCTCCAGGGGTCGTTAATGAGGCCTGCTTCGGTGAAGTGCCGGAACAGAACATGGGGATTCATGGGAAGCTCGTTGATGGCTACGCCGGTAGCGTTCATAATAGCGTTACGGATAGCGGGAGCAACGGGGCATGTGGGAGGCTCGCCCAGAGACTTGGTGCCGAAGGGGCTGGTGGGCTCAGGATTCTCTACGAACTGTGCTTCCAGATGGGGGTGATCCATGGTGGAGGACAGCTTGTAGTCCAGGAGGTTGTTGTTCAGGGGAGCACCGGTCTTTTCGTCCCACAGGAGGGTCTCGGAAAGAGCCATGCCGATGCCCATGGACATACCGCCATGAACCTGTGCCTCTGCAAGTTGGGGGTTGATGAGGGTGCCGCAATCATGTACGTTGATGATCTTCTTTAGCTGTACACGGCACATGGGAACGTCAACTTCTACCTCGGCGCAGCAGCAACCGAAGGAGTAGGCGTTGTTCTTGATCTGGTAAGAGGACTCAGCGGTGAGATGGACGCTGTGAGTCATGCTGTAAAGGGCTTCTGTAGCCAGCTCCTTCAGAGTCATGAGAACTCTGCCGTCGGTGGTACGGACGATGTTGCTGTCGATGATATCCATGTTGGTCAGGGGGCAACGGGTCAGCTCAACGGCATATTCCAGAATCTTCCGCTTGAGGATATTGCCGGTCTGGCTGATGGAGAAGCCAACGACATAGGTCTGACGGGAAGCGTAAGCACCGGTACCGAAGGGAGTAATGTCCGTATCCTGAGTGGAGATCATGTGAACATCACGATAGTCCTTGAGACCAAGGATCTCGGCGGTCATCTGAGCATAGGCGGTGTCGGCGCCCTGTCCGATCTCCGTCTCGCCAACCTGAACCTGTACGGAGCCGTCCTGATTCAGAACCATACGGCAGGAGGAATGCTCCAGAGAAATGGGCCAAACAGCGGTGTTGTACCAGTAGGTAGCAATGCCGATACCACGGCGGATGTCACCGGTCTGATTCTCGTACTCCTTGTGCTTGCGGTCGTAGTCCATGTAGGCTACAGCCTTGTCGAAGCACTGGTTGAAGCTATCGTAATACAGCTCGTTCTTGGAGAAGCCGTCTACGAAGCCCACGGGCATCAGATGCTTACGACGATATTCCAGAGAATCCACGCCCAGTTCCTTGGCGATGTCTTCTACATGGCACTCGATGGCATAGCTTGCCTGAGGCATACCGTAGCCACGCATTGCACCTGCGCAAGCTCGGTTGGTATAAACGGTATAAGCGTTACCGCAGTAGTTGGGGCAGGGGTATAGCTGGGGAATGGCGTTGAGACCCTTTGCGGCAATGGAGTGACCGTGGGAAGCGTATGCACCCTGATTGGAGAATACGTCTACCTTACGGGCAACAACGGTGCCGTCGGAGGGACGGATCCAAGAAACGATATGGAATCGCTCTGCATGGCGGATACGGTTAGAGATGAAGGTATCTTCACGGGGAATATCCAGTTTGACGGTTCTGCCACCGACCTGCATACACAGCCATGCGGCAAGGGGCTCATACAGGGTATCCTGCTTGTTGCCGAAGCCGCCACCGATGTAGGGTTTAATGATACGGATCTTGCCCCAATCTACGCCCAGAGCCTGACCGACGGTACGGCGGACGATGTGGGGGATCTGGGTGGAAGAAACCACAACGATCTTGCCGGCTTCTTCGTAAGCCACGGCAATGTGGTTTTCAATGTGGCAGTGCTGGACGGAAGCGGTGTCGTACCACTTGTCAACACAGATGAGGCCTTCTTCTTTAATGGCTTCTTCGTAATTGCCACGGATATTGCTGGTGTGCTTCAGAACGTTGCCGGGGCATTCCTCGTGGATCTGGGGAGCACCCTCTTCCATAGCCTTCTGGACATCCAGAACGAAGGGAAGGGTTTCATACTCGACTTTTACCAGACGGGCGGCCTGAGTAGC
The DNA here is from genome assembly GCA_045660585.1 of Faecousia sp. Lineage (GTDB taxonomy): Bacteria > Bacillota > Clostridia > Oscillospirales > Oscillospiraceae > JAZOXB01. The sequence continues at coordinate 3,549 of JAZREB010000422.1, forward strand.
GGCGATCTCGTTCTCTGCCACAACAGCGGCAACATCGTCACCGTAATAACGAACGTGCTGATTCAGGAGCTTGCGGTCTGCGGTGTCCTGATGGGAGGGATCTGTAGACCAGGGGTGACCTGCAGTGGGGAATTGGATGTCGGGAACATCGAAGCAGGTGAGAATTTTAACGACGCCGGGAACCTTCTCGGCCTCGGAAATGTCGATGGATTTGACAAAGCCGTGTGCAATGGTGGAACGAACGACCTTAACGATGAGAGCATTCTTGTCGCACAGATCGTCTGTGTACTTGGCTCTGCCGGTGGCCTTATCGAATGCGTCCACACGCTTTACGCTTTGACCCACATGATGGCTCATATATGTGCCTCCTTATTTGTTTTGTGGGCACATCTAAAAACTCCTTCCGGCAGAGAGCCGGCTCTTTTGCCTCATCTTTTGCTTATGAAAACCTTGAAATACACAAAGTATTCCTGTGGTTTTCAACACAAAATCTGAGACAAAATATCTCGGCGTCTGCGCGAAATACAGTTTTTAGAAGCACCGACGGTCTATAGATAATAATTACCCTATAACATGGGGATGAATCTTAAATTTTGCCCAGGGCTTTCAGGATCTTCTCGGGAGTCATGGGCCAGCTACGGACCCAAACGCCGCAGGCATCATGGATGGCGATACCGATAGCAGGTGCGGCACCGTTGCAGGCGATCTCGGAAATAGACTTGGCGCCGAAGGGGCCGTGCTGATCGTCTACATCAATGAGGACGGACTTGAAGTCCTCGGGAGCATCACCAATCATAGGTGCGCCGTAGTCGGTGAGGTTTGCGTTGATGCACTTGCCGTCCTTATCCAGAACCATGTTCTCGTACAGGCTGTGGCCGATGGACTTCATAACTGCGCCGTAGATCTGGGTCAGTGCGCTTTCGGGATTGATGGGAGTACCTGCATCCTGGAGAGCGTAGAACTTCTGCACCTTGATCTCGCCGGTCTTCACGTTAACGGCAACCTGTGCGAAGTGTGCGCCGTAGGGAACGGAGGAAGCCATGGTAACGTAGCTGCCGTGAGCAACCATCTGGCCTCTGCCGGTACCGCTGGTAGCGGTGTGGGTCAGCTTGTAGTAGGAGATAGAAGCGCCGGTCTTTTTGGAGTAGACCTCACCGGGAGCGCGGACATCCAGATCCTCAACAGGCTCGTTAAGCTGGAGGGCGGCTTCTGCCAGGATCTTTTCCTTCAGGTTGTTGCAAGCAACCAAGGTTGCATTGCCGGAGAAGAAGGTGCCGGAGGAGGCGTAGGAGCCGGTATCAAAGGCGCAGGAGTCGGTGTCGCCGGAAACCACGGTGATCCGATCCATGGGGAGCTTCAGAACTTCCGCAACGATCTTTGCGGAAACGGTGTCAAGGCCGGTACCTAAGTCGGCACCACCGCTGTTGAGGATCACGGTGCCGTCGGTTTCCAGCTTGGCGATGGCCTCTGCGTGGTCGAGACCGGGGAGGCCGGAGCCCTGCATGATCATGGCAAAGCCCTTACCGATCTTCCAATCGGGATCGTCGGACTCTTCCTTCTTGCCCCATTCGATCATTTCACAGCCCTTGGCGATGGCTTCTTCCAGACCGCAGGAGCCGACGGGAACTACGTTGCCTTCACGGCCTTCGCCCAGACCCTTCAGGATCTCAAGCATGTAGCCTTCTTCGATATGGTTCTTGGAGACCATTTCCTTATAGTCAACGCCCAGCTTTTCAGCCAGCTCTGCCATAGCCATCATGAGACCGTAGGTGCCCTTGGGGGTGCCGTAGCCCTGATATGCGCCTGCAGGGGGTGTGTTGGTGTAGAAGACCTTCAGATCGTAGCCCATGTTGTCGACCTTGAACAGGGGAAGGGTCTTGGAACAACTGTTCATGGGAACGGTGAGGCAGTGGTTGCCATAGGGGCCGGTATTTGCACAGACTTCCATAAAGATGGCGGTGATGGTGCCGTCCTTCTTACCACCCATCTTCACACGGCAACGCATGGGATGGCGGGTGGAGTTGGCAATGAATTCTTCCTCACGGGTGTTGCGGTAGTAAACGGGCTTGCCGGTGGACCATGCGGCATAAGCGGTGAGCTCTTCTACCAGAATGTCCTGCTTACTGCCGTAACCGCCACCTACACGCTCCTTGATGATGTGGATCTTGTTCTCGGGAATTCCGCAGACCCAGCTACAGATTCGGCGGAGGTGGTAGGGAACCTGAGTAGAGGCGTTGACCACCAGACGGCCACCTTCTACATGAGCGTAGCAGACATGGGGCTCCAGGGGCGTGTGCTGGATCTGGGTGGTCTGATAGGTGACATCAACGATCTCATCGGCTTCTGCAAAGCCCTTTTCCATATCGCCGATATGACCCTTGTTGGAGGCGGCGATATTCTTCTGAATGTCGGCATGGAGGGGGAACTGGTAAACCACCTTGCCCTCACGGTCGTCGCCGGCACGGGAGTTGTACTCGTCCAAATCGGCGGGAGCACCGGCATTGTACTGTACGGGGCCGTTATGTACCAGAGGAGCGCCCTCTGCCATAGCTTCTTCAACGGTAAAGACAGCCTCGGTGGGCTCGTATTCTACCTTAATGAGGGAAGCGGCCTTGTAGGCGATGTCCTTATTTCTTGCAACAATACCGGCAACACGGTCGCCGACGTGGCGAACCTTGCGGTTAAAGAGGCGACGGTCATGGGGAGAAGGCTCGGGGTTACCCTGACCTGCCTGCATATAGTAAACATCGGGGCAGTTCTCGGCGGTGATGATGGCGGCAACGCCGTCTAACTTCTCTGCCTCGGAGGTGTCAATGCTCTTGATGTAAGCACTGGCGAAGGGGCTACGGAGGACGTGGAGGCACCATGCGTTTGCAGGAACCTTATCCTCTACGAAAACAGGCTCGCCGGAAACCAGCGCGGCACCGTCGATCTTGTCTACGGGCTTACCCACAACTTCCAGCTTGGGACGGAAGGAGGGAGCGATCTCGCTCTGATATGACCCTGTGTCACGGAGCTCCGTGGCCAGCTTCACAGCCAGATACTAGTGCTCGTAGCCTGCGTCACGGATGAAGATGGAAGTCAAGACTTCCTTGATTTCTTCCTTGGTGGGGTAGGGCTTCTTTTCCAACAGCCATGTGAGGATCAGGGAGGCGGTTGCGGCATTGTATGCACTGGCAACGATGCCTGCGGAGATCATAGCCTTCTGAACGTAGTTCAGCTCTCTGCCCTTCAGCAGGCCTTCTGCGGTGCGGATCTCGGCACCCTCGGCCTGATACAGGAGGATGAAGTTGGAATACTTCAGTTGGTCGTTAAAAATGATGGTGTCGGAGCCTGCAAAGCCCTCGGCATCGTCACTGTCACGGACGGACAGGTAACCGGTGCGGTACAGGACATCTCTCAAACGCTCTGTGGGCTCGCCCAACAGGCAGATTTGTTCGCCGTTAATTCTGCATCTAAATTCCATGATATTACCCCCTCAGAGAAAAGACGACACTTGCCAGATACTTCTTGTACTCTGCGCTACCTGCCAGATCGTCACAGAATTCCATGGTTTCGTACAAATTCGGGGTCTTGCCACAGGCAAGGCCGGTGCCCTTAACGGTGAGGGCGTAGGTACCGTTGCTCTCGGCGGCAATGAGGGTTGCGTGGCTTGCGGAAGTGTTGCCGAAACGCTTGACCCAACCTTCGCGATCCTTGTCTATGACGATGTACTCAAGCAGGCACTTGCAAGCACCCTGCAGGTAAGTAAGGACGGGTTCTTCCTTCTCGCCCTTGGCATTCAGGGCAAGGATGGTTGCCTCTGCGGCACAGAGGGCGGCGGCTAAATAGCTGTCATCCCGGCGGAGAGCCAGGTTACCGCCTACAGTGGCGGAATTCCGCTTTGCGAAAGAAGCACAGAATGTTGCGGCTTCCTGAATAAAAGCGGGGATCAGGTCGCTCTCAATAAGCTGTTGGAGGGTGACTCTTGCTCCGATGTAGAGCTTGCCGTTCTTTTCTTCGATGGTGTCAAAACCCAATGCGTTAATATCGATTAGTTCTTTTCCCTCGGCTGCACCGCCGAGACGCAGATCATCGGTACCACCGGCAAGATAAGCCGTGGTGTCGGGATTCGCATATCGGAGCGCTACTGCTTCGGAAGCTGTTTTAGGACGATGGATGATCATAAAGCTAACCTCCTGATTATCAAATCTACAGTGAGCTATGGAAAAGGTCCAAAAACCCACTTTATCACATACAGTATATCATAAAACTCCTTGTATTGAAAGAGAAAAAACGTTGTTTTTTTGATAATACAACGATTTTCACAAATTACGCCTTACAGAATTGTTGAATACACCAACGGAATCTGTCTGAGCCACGATACGATCCCTCTTACAATAGCGCAAAATCACAGTTTATCACTCCTTCGGAGCGAAATGAAATTCCTTCCGAGTGAAATATCTCTGCGAGATATGAAATACCTGCGGTATGAAATCAACCACATTCGTGGTCGGTGAATGTGTGCCCCAAGGGGCACGTAATTAAAATTCTGTCGCGAAGAGACACAAATAACGACAAGAAAGCAAAAACGATGAGAGCGGTAGCGTCGGGTGAGGAGTCCAGAGGAGAGGGCATTTATTTTCCGAGGTAGAAAGTACCGAGAGGATTGCAGTACCGAAAGGAAAAAGTATGCGCCTCTCCTCTGGTCGATTCTTTGATTACTTTCTTGGCGAAACAAGAAAGTAATGCCCCCGGCAGGGGAGCAAAGTATATCCGAGTTGCAAAATA
>JAZREB010000423.1:0-3613 GCA_045660585.1 Faecousia sp.
CAGGAACAACGACAAAGGCACGTTTGGTAGTTTTGTTCAAACGACAACCCCCTTATGTTTTGATTTATTATTTTTACGGCGATACGGAGTAATATCACCGATGTTGAAGTTTACGCTTTTGATAAGAGCAAAAAGAGCCCATGAAGAAATCATACTTGAACCGCCACGGCTGACAAAGGGACAATGATTCCCACGTACCTCGATATCGGCTGTATCCTCTACAGAGGTTCCGGCCTTATCACATTTTTGTCCGTCCACATAAACCTGACCTGCCATGATAACAGCCTGTGCTTTACTGCGACTTTCACACAGACCACGCTGTACCAGAAGCTGATCCAAACGTTCTTTATGCTTCATAATCCAACAATTCCTCCCGGATGGGTTCTCGGAATACAATATCCCGGGGTTGCTCTAACATTTCTCTTGCGGTATTTGCAAGAGATTCGGCATCGATCCCACAGAGTTTATAGAGCTCGGGAATGGTACCATGTTCAATAAAAGCGTCTCCTACATTACAGGTAACCGTGGGAACAAGAATATTACGCGTACGGAGAAGGGCGGCAATCTCACGCCCCACACAACCGTTGCGAACAGTCTCCTCTGCAACAAGGAGATGTCCTGTTTTCCCAACAGAATCTGCAATGGTATCTAAATCAATGGGTTTAACGGAGTTAAGTTTAATGATCTCGGCGGAGATGCCCATTTTTTCTAAGAAATCTCCGGCGGCAAGAACCTCGTTCATAAGGACGCCGTAGCCGATCAAGGTGATATCCGTTCCCTTACGCATAACGGGTGCAGGAACGACCTCAGTCAGTGCACCGTCACACCCACGGGGATAACGGACAGCAACCGGGCCATCCATATCATAAACAGCTCTGTGTAGCATAACACGGAGTTCTGCTTGATTGGAAGGGCACAGGATCTGCATATTGGGGATAGAGCGCAAGAAGCTGATATCAAATATACCCTGATGGGTCTCACCATCGGAGCCAACCAAACCGGCTCTGTCAACAGCAAACACAACATGGAGATTCAGCATAGCTACATCCTGCAGGATCATGTCGTATGCTCTCTGCAAGAAGGTGGAATACACCGCAAATACAGGGATCCCCCCTGCCATAGCAAAGCCGCCTGCCATAGAAACGGCATGTCCTTCGGCAATACCGACGTCCAGGCAACGATCCGGGAATTTTCTGGAGAACTCTCCCAAACCGGTACCATTTATCATAGCGGCAGTTATGGCATAGACCTTGGGATCCTTTTCTGCGATTTCACACATAACATCTCCGAAGGTGTCGGAGAAGGATTTCTTTCTGCTACCGGCGGTACTGCCGTTCTCGGGATCGAAAACACCAATACCGTGGAATACATGGGGGTTGTCCTCTGCGGGCTTATACCCACGACCCTTTTGAGTAATGACATGGAGCAGTACGGGAGTTTTGCATTCCTTGGCCAGCTTTAACATGTATTCCAAGCGATCAATATCATGTCCGTCAATGGGGCCATAGTAATCAAAGCCCATTTCCTCAAAGAAAGTAGATCCTAAGACCATTTTTTTATAACGATCCTTGATCCGAGAGGTAAAACGATAAAATCTCTTACCACCGGGAAGGCTATGGGTAACAGAACGGTATGCCTTCTTGATACGGAAATAGCCGGGACGAATACGCAGAGAGGATAAATATTTGGAAAGTCCCCCTACATTGGGGTTAATAGACATTCCATTGTCATTTAGAATAACGATCAGGGGCTCATTGCTCTCTCCTGCATCATTCATTGCCTCGTATGCGAGGCCACCGGTCATGGCTCCGTCGCCAATGAGTGCGATCACATGGTGATCTTTCTGCATGAGGGTACGAGCACGAGCCATACCCAAAGCTGTAGAAACAGATGAAGAGGCATGTCCTGCCACGAATGCATCTGTAATACTCTCGGTGGGTTTGGGAAAACCTGCCATACCACCGAGGCAGCGGAGAGTGTCGAAATGCTCCCGACGACCGGTCAGGAGTTTATGAACGTAGGACTGGTGTCCTACGTCGAATAACAGTCGATCTTTCGACGTGTCAAAAATTCTTTCTATTGCAACCGTAAGCTCAACTACGCCTAAGTTAGAGGCAAGGTGACCACCGGTCTTGGAAACACGATCCACAAGAAAAGCGCGGATCTCCTCACATAACCGGGGGAGCTGTTTCCGATCCAAGGAAAGCAGATCTTCCCTTGATTGTATTTGATCCAGCAACGTCATGGTTCACACAACCTGTTCTTATCATTTTTTCTTTTTACGAAACAGTGACTTAATGTAGTATAAAGTCCTGGAAACCATCAAAACGATATTGGTAGCCTTCTTCATAGCAAGATCCTTGCCACAAGCTTTGCCTGCAATGGTAACACCTGCGACCAAGGCAGACATCAGAAGTTTGGCTACTGTATCAGAGCCCAGAGAAGACAATGCACTAACAGCGATTACTGCAGAAGCAGATCCCGATACAACACCGCAAATGTCTCCGACTACATCATTGCAGAAGCTGGAAACCTTTTCCGCACTGCGGAGAAGTTTCAGTGCTTCTGCGGCACCGGGGCGTTTTTTGGCGGCCATGGAATGAAAGGGCTTTTCATCTGCAGACATAACCGCAACGCCAACAATATCAAACAGAATACCTAACAGTACGATCAGCAATAATACCACAAAAGCGCCAAATATTCCAACTCCCTGCAAAATACTGGAAGAGAGGAAGGAAATGGCAGAGGAAATCACTACCGTTAAGAAAAAAATAAAAACGATCCATCGGATCTGGCTATTTTTCTTTTGTTTTTTCTTGTGTTTTCCTCGGGGAACGGGTTCTTTTCCGGTTGCTGAAGTACGCAAGGGTATTCCTCCTAATTTATAAAAATGGTGGCAGTAGATAAAGTAAACCTTACGGCTTAGGTCGGGTTGGCTTTCCCCTTTGACTACTATGCGTCACCACACAGCCGTTTCCGTTTAAAGTCGCGTCGGAGCGTTACCGCATTCCGTTACCCGATTGCCACTTAGTCCGTACTGCAATCCCTTACCTACCCGTTTAAGACAGCCTAGGTGATTTCCACAACATCACACGCCGATCCTATCCTCTTTTGCAGGCATAGTTTCAAGGGGCAATATCACCGTCATCTGCGGCCACAGATGCGAGTGCTTCACTCCCCTATCCCCATATGTCCACGCAAGGCAGGCTACACTGCACACAGCAACGCGATTCTGCGCACTGCATTGCAGGTTCTTTTCCAGCTGCGTACGCAGTCCGGGTTTAGGGTAAAACTGTTCGGCTGTCGCACAATAGCAGGTCTCCACGGAATCCGGGTCGGTGGGCACATGCCGTTGCGCCTCGCCCGAAAACCTTAACCCCCAGCACCCACCCTAATCTGGGCGAAAAAAGCAAGCACCAGGGACTTCATCGATATGCCCTTTAAAGGATTTTTAGGCCCTTCTTCAAATCGGCACGCTTTGACTAGGATACAGCGCCACCAGTTACATACTATCATAGAACAGACAGTTTTACAAGTATTATTTTGAATATTATATAATTTCGACTACATAAAATACTCCTTACTTGTCATTTTCACAAGATTTGTGGAAGAA
>JAZREB010000424.1:0-1960 GCA_045660585.1 Faecousia sp.
ATTGACTACGGCGATGCCCGTACCGGCATTGCCATTTCCGATATCATGGGAATGATCGTTGGACAGACCACCGTCATCCACAGCCGTAATGCCCAAAAGACCGCCTCAGAGATCGCCCGTATTGTAAAAGAAAGCGGAGCAGGAAAGTTGGTCATGGGCTTCCCCCGGAACATGGACGGCTCCGAAGGCCCCCGTGCCGATCTGTATCGAGAATTTGCCGCACTGGTAGAAGAGACTACTTCTATGCCCGTTGTTCTCTGGGACGAACGGCGCACCACAGTAGAAGCCCACAACATTCTCTCTGATTGCAACTACCACGGCAAAAAACGGAAAAACACCGTCGACGCCGTAGCCGCCTCCCTGATTTTGGAGGGTTATTTGGCGTTCTTATCCCGATAAAACAGCTCCTTGATCCCCACGAGGATCAAAAATCCCCCAAAAATTTTCCCTAACAGCCCGGTATCCATGTCTCTTGCAAACCAAGCAATGGGCACTGCCGTCAGTAATCCTGCCAGTATAGCGGGGAGGATCACTTTGAGTTTCAGCACATGATTCTTCCAATGAAAATACAGTGCCACCATTGCCGTTGGGAGAAAATACAGTAGATTGATCCCCTGCGCTTCCCTCTGGGGCAGTTGTTCCACGGCAGTGAGCCAAACCATGAGCAGAGTTCCCCCTCCCACACCCATGCCGGATAGGATCCCACAAACCAGCGCCGCTATTGCCCCCATCATGCTGTCAGCAGACGGATCCCACCATAGAGGATAAAGATCCCTAAGACCCGTCGGAGCCACTTGGCTTTGACTTTTTTAAATAACCATCCTGCACCAATGCCTCCCAGAGTTCCTCCTATGATATAGGATAAACTCCCGGGGGCTATTTTTCCGCCTCCCAGGAAATACACCCCCAATGTTACGGCGGAAAGGGGTAAAATGATCCCCACACTACACGCAAAAATCTCCTTTTCTTCTAGATCTGTCCATTTCCGAAGTCCGGGGATCAATACCATCCCTCCTCCGGTGCCGAACAGCCCGTTAACTGCTCCTGCGAGAGCTCCGCAGAGCCACGGCCCCCATCTCCTTCTCTTCCGTTCCATAGTACCGCCTCCTAACGAATAAAAATAGGATTTCCACCATTCCCCTTTTTATTCCTACGCATATGGGGCTCATATTTCGAATATACTCTGACAGCAGAAGAATAAGAGGTGGCTATATGGAACAACATTTTAATCAAATCACATTGATCGGCAATCCCATTGGTAGACCGACCTATTCACACAGCAACCACGGCAGGCATTTCTACGCATTCCCCTTGGAGGTTAAACGGCTATCCGGGGCGATAGACCGTCTGCAGATCCTTGCATCGGAAGCGCTGTTAGAAGATACGATCATAGATGACGGCATTTCTCTGTGCGTCACGGGACAGATCAGATCCTTCAACAGCCACAAACCCACCGGAAGACGGCTGATTATTTCCGTTCTGGCAGAAACCATGGAGCTGACGGATCTCCCCCATGACAATCGGGTCAGTCTACTGGGGAATCTCTGTAAACCCCCGATCTACCGCCGCACCCCCCTGGGACGGGAGATCTGCGATATCATGCTGGCAGTGAACCGAACTTATCGCAAAGCAGATTATCTTCCCTGTATTCTGTGGGGCAACAGCGCACGGCAAGCAGAGACCTACGCCGTAGGCACTGCCCTCCTACTCACAGGCAGGCTCCAGAGTCGGGAGTACATCAAAGTATTAGACGACCGTAGTGAACACCGCACCGCATACGAAATCTCCGCCATTACATCCCAAGTCTTAACAGAAGAAGAACTGTAAACAAATACCCCTGCTTTTTCATAATGCAGGGGTATTTCATTATAATCAAATCTTCGGAACCAACAAATTCCCGTTTATCGGGCTGTTTGCCGATGCGGTAGGCACTAAAGCCTCCCTTGTGTAAAGGGAGGTG
>JAZREB010000425.1:0-1469 GCA_045660585.1 Faecousia sp.
GGTGTGTACCTTGTGACTCAGGGACAGACCTCTACGGGATTCCATCCCATTGCACCTATCCTTGTGACCCTGCCTTATAACCAAAACGGCAGCTACATTTATGATCTGGATGCTTCCGTCAAGTCCGAGTTGGACAGAGAGCCTACGGAGCCTACAGATCCCACGGATCCCACCGATCCCACGGATCCTACCGATCCCACCGACCCCACGGATCCCACAGATCCTACCGACCCCACCGGGCCTACCGATCCCACCGATCCTACCGATCCCACGGATCCTACCGATCCCACCGGGCCTACCGACCCCACCGGGCCAACCGATCCCACCGGGCCTACCGACCCCACCGGGCCTACCGGGCCCACTGGGCCTACCGACCCCACCGGGCCAACCAAGCCCACGGAGCCTACCAAGCCCACGGAGCCTACCAAGCCCACGGAGCCCAAGCCTACAGAACCGGACTCTCCCGATATGGGACAGTTAAACTGGCCGATCCCTGTTCTCACAAGCGCAGGTCTGGTCATGGTCCTTCTGGGCGCTATCTTCTTCTTCCGCAGTAGGGAAGAGGAGGAATAAGTCGAGTTATTCCCGGCTTTCTCAATAAAACTTCATTCACTCTCCTTTGAGGGGCTGCCTGTCGCATTGATTCGGACCTTTGCGGCAGACAGCTCCGATTGATTTGGATAAGGAGAGGTGCCCTGAGTAATAATTCTACAAAAAAAGGAATTTTTTAAATCTATCCCTGAATTCCCGGTTTTTGTTACGCTTTGGTTACGGCATAGATACTATATTATGTCAAGAAAAAAAAGATTTCATTAGGAATGACACTACATATAGTCAAGGAGAGGCGGTATGAGCAACAGTACTGTAAGTCGAACGAAGGAGTATCGACACCGACATACAATTAAATCCAGACTGAAAAGAGTCGTTATTATGTTAGCATGTATCGTGGTGTTCTGTACGACCTATGCTCTGATCCTGCCGGCCCTGACAGAGGGGACAGATACCTACTGCGGTTTAGAGGAGCATAGCCACACGGTGGAATGCTATCGCCCTGTAACGACGGAGGAAGCTCTCCTGCTGTGCGATCCCGTGACCTTGGGTGTCCATAGTCACAGTGCGGAATGCTATGACGAAGAGTCCCGATTGGTTTGCGGCAAGGCAGACTATGTGGCACACAGCCACGGGGAGCTCTGCTATGACGGGGAAGGCAAGCTCCGTTGTACCTTGGAAGAGCGCAGTACCCACATCCATACGGTTGAGTGCTATGCGGCTTTGGAGATTCAGCCGACCCAAACAGAGATACCGGAGCAGGAGACCTCTTGGGAAACCGAGTCCATACAGACCCACTGTCATGGAGAAGACTGCTACGAGCTGCAACGGGGGGAACTGCTCTGCGAGCTTTCGGAGGAAGGGCATAGCCACGATGCCGACTGCTATGTATCGGGAACGACACTTCTAAGTCGGAGGCC
>JAZREB010000426.1:0-4255 GCA_045660585.1 Faecousia sp.
TACAGACAAAACCTCAACCTCCACACAGACTTATGACATCGATTATCTCTATATCGGCGCTCCGGAGGACGCTCCCTCTCAGCACGGCGATAGCGTTTTCTTCGACTTCGAATCCGATGAACAGGCCTACTTCCGCTATCAGTCCCCCATTTACGGCGGACGGAACTATGATACAGGGTGCTGGTCTGTAAACGAGGGACGAAATTCCCTCCCCGCATATGACACAGAAGCAGGCACTATCCAACTGTGGATGACTCCCACAGGAACTTCTCCCTACTTCCAATCCAGCAATGCCTTGCTGGACAAGACCGCACAGGTTCTAAACTATGTTCCTCGCAAGAGCGACATTATGGAAGTACGGTTCAAGCTGACAGATTGTGCCGTTGTATCGGGAGCCAATCCCACCATCCGTATGTACTACATTAAGAACAATGGCTCTATGGGCAACTCCGACTACGTCCCCGTAGCTATTCCCACAGAGGCCCTGACCTCCGGTACATATGTAACGGTTCGGGCAGCCATGACAGAGGGCTTTACTTCTGCTACGGTCATTAACGCACTGCGCCCCACCTTCAATAACATCTGCTCTGCAGGAGGAAAGACCGGCTCTGTAACAGTGGACTATATTTATATCGGTGCAGCGGAATCCGCTCCTACAAAGGACCGGTTATTCTTCGACTTTGAAAACAGTGCCACGGACAGAGAACGTTACAGCTCTTATACTTACGGAAAGACCAACTTTGACGATCCCGCAAACCTCCACTGGATCGCCTCCGGCGGAGCTTCCCTAAAAATGGATAACAGTGCAGGCGCTATCTCCCTTACTCCCTCTAAAGCAAGCGACACCATGATCCTGTATACCGGACAGAATGCTCTGAATTACGATTTGTCCAAGGCAGAGGTCTACCAGATTCGCTTCCGATTCAAGAATGTTCGGGTATCTTCCGGAAAGACCCCGCTGATCACTATGGATCTATATGCCGGGTCTCATAAGGTAGATATGGAAGATCGAATTCTCAGCACCACTCAGGTTACCGGTGGAAACTACGTTACCGTAACTGTTCCCATTTCTGCAGAAAACCGGGCGGCAGGTTTCATCACCAAGCTTCAGGTCTATATTGGACGGATCGAAGCAGATACCAACAGCAGTGTAGAAATCGATTATATTTACTTAGGTTCTATGGCAAATCTCCCCACCCCTGCCTATACTGTCACATTCATAGACGGAAACGGTGTAGTCCTATCTTCTCAAACAGTCACCAAGGGTGAAGAAGCCGTATATACGGGAGTAACTCCCGCAAAAGACTATGACAGTACCAATCACTACAGCTTTAAGGGCTGGGATAAAGCCCTGACAAACATCACAGCAAACACCGTGATTACCGCACAGTTTACCTCTAAGGCACATACCTATAGTCACAGTTTTACAGACGCTAATACCCACACAGCTGTCTGCTCCTGCGGCTATAGTAAATCCGAAAAGCATACCATAGTGGTAGACAAGGCTGTTGCTCCCACCTGGACGGTCACCGGTCTGACAAAAGGAAAGCGCTGTTCCGACTGCGCTGCAGTGCTGATCCCACAGGAAACCGTCTCTGCAACAGGCCATAGCTATATTTACGCCAAGGTTGACAATCATGTTCACACCGTAGGCTGTGCGAATTGCGATTTGTCAGAAACCGTTTCCCACAGCTACCAAGATGGTCAGTGTATCTGCGGAGAAGCTGAAATCAAAGAGCCCATTTTGGAAAGCACTTGGAAAATGAGACATTCCTTAAATTTGGCAAGTGACATATCCGTTACCCTCGCCATTCAAAAATCCGCTCTCAGCGGATTCGATCCGGATTCCCTCTATGTGCTTTCCGAGCTGGATGTTTACGACGGAAATATGAAAACCGGTGTAAAGACCATTGAGATTCGTCCGCAGGACAAGGGAACGTACTACTACTTCACTTTAACAGGTCTCACTGCAGTCAACATGAATGACGAGATCCGCTCCGTTCTCTACGGAACTAAGGACGGACAGGTCTATTTCTCTCCCGTAGATACCTATAGTATAGCGACCTACGCCTATACACAGCTGGGAAATGCCGGTGTTCCTGAGAAACTGAAGGTCCTCTGTGCAGAACTTCTCCGTTACGGTGCAAAGGCACAGATCTATAAGGTCTACCGCATAGATTCTCTCGCAGATGGCAAGTTGACTCCGGAACAGAAAGCTCTCCTCAGTGACATAGAAAACGTTTCCTTCGGCAATACGAACCTGACAAATAATATCTCCGGGGCCAACGCCGTTCGATGGCAGGGCAAATCTCTTGACCTGGCATCCAAGGTCAGCATCAAATTCATCTTCTCCATGGGTTCTTATGCCGGTGCCACCGAGGATCTGTTCTTGAAGGTCACCTATACGGACATTTACGGCAAAGATAAGGAATTGATCATTACAGACCTTACGCTCTATAATGCAAATCTACGCTACTATGCTTTCACTCTGGATTCCCTGACGGCAGCGGAGCTTCGCTCCGTTCTGACGGTACAGATCCTGTCCGGCAACACCCCCGTCTCCGGCACCCTGCAATACTCAGCCGATACCTACGGCAACAGCAAGACCGGCACCCTTGGAGATCTATGCAAAGCCCTCTTCGCCTACTCCGACAGCGCAAAGGCTTATTTTACAAATGATTAAGTGGGAATAAATCCTGCATCTTTGTAAGAAATTTAAGAGGGGAGTCATTATGACAAAACAAAGGAACTACAAAAAGACACTCATGGCTTGTTATCTTGGCTTTGTTACACAAGCTATATCTGCCAATTTTACACCACTATTGTTTCTAACATTCAAAACCACATATGAACTTACACTGGATACGATCGCATTGATTCCCATGGTGTTTTACTTGACACAATTGCTGGTTGACTTTGCAGCTACGAAATTTGCTGACAAAATAGGATATCGGACTTGTGTGGTCGCATCTCAGGTGTTGTCTGCCATAGGTCTCGTTCTAATGGCATTTTTACCGGAGATCCTTCCGGTACCTTCTGTCGGCATTCTCATTTCGGTAGTGCTTTACGCCATAGGCAGTGGTCTCATTGAGGTATTGGCTTACAAGTGTCCGGAAGCCCTCGGAAACGATAGGCTTCCGGGCATTTTACGTTTTGTAATATTGTAAGTATTTTCTCAATCTATTTTTTTAATACGGCCGCACATTTTATACCCCTGATCCGTTAATCATTATGATAGGAGGTTTTTCGGCATATGGATATTGAAGAACAATATGACAAAATATATCGTTACTGCTCTTTTAAAATATATGATGTTCAGTTAGCACAGGACATTACCCAGGAAACCTTTCTTCGATTTTATAGACAGGGGTTAACACTTGATAACGACAAAGCGTTGCCGTATTTATACACAATTGCAAAGAATTTGTGTATCGACCACTTTCGTAGGCGACCGACCGAAAGCTTAGAAAAAATAACAGAAAAAATTACAGATGACCCAACCGAAGACCTGATAAGTAAATTAACGTTAAGAATGACTATATCAAAATTGCCGGATGATGAACAGGAATTGATTTTTTTGCGGTATGTAAACGAAATATCTGTTACAGCAATTTGCAAAATCACCGGGTTATCCCGCTTTGCTGTTTATCGGAAGTTATCTAAATCTTTGAAATGGTTAAAAGAGGAATTATTGAAGGAGGGATTTTCAAATGAATAATAAGTTAAAGCGGAGTATTCAAAAAGCATTTGAAGCCCCACACCCAAATCGGCACGAAAAGTCACGATTTTTAAGAACATTACCTGCACCAAGAATCACTATGTTTCCCTTTATATTAGTACAGGCCGCATACATGAGAAAAATGACATTGGTGTTTTCTGTTCTGTTGTTGCTGCCTGCAGTGATCGGGGCTAATTGTACCCGCGAAAACCCATTATGGATCGTGTCTGCTTTTGTGCCGCTTTTAGGACTCTTGGCAGTAGCGGAAAGCACCCGCTCTACGATGTATGGAATGAGTGAATTTGAAATGTCTACCCGGTTTTCTTTGAAAAGTGTGGTGATGGCAAGAATGAGCGTTTTAGGCGTACTTGATTTCATTGTTTTAGTCTGTACAATTCCTCTGTGTTACACCGGAAGCAGATTTTCTTTATTGCAAACAGGACTGTATCTCCTTGTACCATATATGCTAACTGTCAACAGCAGCTTATGGATCATTCGTCACCTCCACAGCCGAGAAACGATTTACGTATGTATGAG
>JAZREB010000427.1:0-1271 GCA_045660585.1 Faecousia sp.
TCTCCTTCGGTAGATAAAATCTGCAGGGGGATCGGTGCCCGTCCGGGACCGAGAGAGGGTTGGATGTAGGCTTGCTCCCTTGGAGAAAAGCCATTGCGTTTATAAAATTCCAGCCGTCTACGGCTTAATTCTTCCTTCGGAAGCTCTGCCTCCAAGCAAATGGCTTTGGGGGCAGAGACTTTTTTTAATGCAAGGAGCATTTTCGTTCCCAATCCCAGATTCCTGCAGTCAGGATCTATTGCAAAATGCTCCAGAAACACAAAGCTTTCAAATTCCCAAACAGCCATGAGCCCAAGGAGTTTTCCATGGGGAGATCTCACCGAAAGGAGCTTATATTCCTTCCGTCGGAGCAGTGCCTTCTGCCCCTCAAAGCTTCGTCGTTCCTCCGCGGGAAAGCTCCGTTCCAAAAGCCCGTAGACCTGTGCAAAGCTTTCCTCACGCAATTCCTCCGACCTCAGCTCTGTGAGACCCGCACTTATCCTATCATACTCCCTTGTCATTGGTCAGGTCTCCGTTACCGCTTACGGGAATACTTTCTCCCAAATAGGTAGGCTCAGGCTTAAACATCCCCATAAACACATCCTTGCAACGGGCTAAGATCTCTCGGGCATTCATGTAGCTCTGTCCCACATAATTCCGCAGATCCGCAGACACGCCGTAGGCCTCCATGCCCATACGCTCCGCATTATAGATCCCCCGATACAGATGGTACTCCTGAGAGACGATGACGAGCTTCTCCACTTGAAAAATTTCCTTTGCGCGGTACATGCTTTCATAGGTTGAGAAGCCGGCGTGATCCATAAAAATATCCTCAGAGGGAACTCCTGCGGCTATGGCATAGTCCTTCATGGTGTTGACCTCGTCATATTCCACCTGTCCATGGTCACCGCTCATCAGGATCTTGGGAGCCACCCCCAGACGGTACAGCTCGATCCCCCGTTCCAATCTGTCAGCAAGCATATCACTGGGCGTTCCATCGGCACGGACTCCACAGCCCAGCACCAGAATACAGTCCACATTTTCCAATTCCGCGGCCTGCTCCGGAGACAGGATCTGCCCCTTGGTCGTAGCTCTCACAACAAGATCCAAGGACAGAGGTATCAGCATACATATCAGGCAAAATACAAGGAACTTCTTCCAAAAACCTCTTTTTTTCCTTACCTTGTCCACGCTTTTGTTTTCCTGTTTTCTGTTTTTCGGCTGTTTCTTCTGTTTTTTCACAGAAGCACCTCCTTTTTCAATTGATATTTTAACTCATTCTCTGTGCGATC
>JAZREB010000428.1:0-3593 GCA_045660585.1 Faecousia sp.
TCCGACTTCGTTTTCCGTGTCCTTCCAACGTAAGGGGAACGGTACTGTTATTACTGTGGTTCAGAGGGGGGAGCAGTAGCCTACAAGCCAGAGTAACGGCGAAGGCGGTCAGGAGGAGGGAACCGAAGGAGACCGGGTACAACAGATATCCTGCGGAATAGGTCGGTACTTTCCCGACGCAGTAAAATGCGTAAACCGCCCCACAGAGCACAAGAGACAGCATGGAAAATACTGCCCCCAGACGTAGGGTGGAGCGTTTCCATCCGAAACCACACAGTAGCATGATGACGGCGACGAAAATCTTGCAGATCACCAGATTTAAAAAACCTGCCCAGGGCAGAAATACCAGCACGCTGTACAGGGCGCCCAAGGTGGCGCTTAACCATAGACGGTACTGTTTTGGTGAGGCGGCACCCAGACGGGCGGTGCCCCGCAGTAGTGTGTAGTTGACCAGAAGGTTCAGTACGAAGACCATATCACCGTAGATTACCATTGCATCACCTGCCTGCGGACAAAGTATAGCCTAAAAACGGGAAAAAACAGGTCGCAATTCCATGGGAGGAATGAGACCTGTTTTCTGATATTCCGAAGAATTGGGAGTCGGAAAGGCAGAGTATACCTTCTTTAGCCCGAATATTCCGTAAATTTATCCAAGGTTCTGTCGATGAGTTTTTGAGAAGAAATCAGGAAAGGGGTTTCTTGATCTCCTCCCAGTATTTTTTTGCGGCCTGTTCGATCTTGTTCTCACCGTAGAGATAATACTGCGCATCTTTCAGTAGATCCGGGAGATATTGCTGTGAAACCCAGTGATTGGGATAATCGTGGGGATAGAGGTAGCCCTGCTCCCGTTCCTGCCCTGCGCTGTCGGCGTGGACGTTCTGGAGTTCCCGGGGGATGTTCCCCAATTTCCCGGCCTTTACATCCCGCATGGCGGCGGCAATGGCGTTATATGCAGAGTTGGATTTGGGGGCGGTGGCCAGGAAGATCACAGCCTGGGCAAGGGGGAGTCGTGCCTCCGGCATGCCCAATTGGAGGGCAGAATCTACGCAGGATTTCACAATGGAAACAGCCATGGGATAGGCAAGCCCTACATCCTCGCTGGCAGAGCACAGAATTCTGCGACAACAGCCGGGGAGATCCCCCACCTCTAAGAACCGTGCCAAATAATGGACGGCGGCATTGGGGTCAGAGCCACGGATGGATTTCATAAGGGCGGAAAGACAGTCGAACTGATTGTCCCCACCTCGGTCATAGCGCATGGCGGATTTTTGAGTGACGGCTCCGGCATCCTCTAAGGTAATGCACAGCTCGGTATCCCCGGTCTTGGCGGTGAGGAAAATGGCCTCCACAGCGTTTAGGGCTTTGCGCACATCGCCTCCACAGCCGGAAGCAATGCGATCCAGAGCCCCGTCTTCTGCGGTGACGGAGAGACCTAACTTTTGCCCCATGTATGCAACGCCACGATCCACGGCTTGGCGGACAGCCTCCTTGGTCAGGGGCTTAAACTCAAAGACTGTAGAACGGCTTAAGATAGCATTGAATACATAGAAATAGGGATTCTCTGTGGTAGAGGCGATCAAGGTGATCTTGCCGTTCTCAATATGCTCCAGAAGGGACTGCTGTTGTTTTTTGTTAAAGGACTGGATCTCGTCCAGGTACAGCAGGATCCCATTGGGTGCCATGAGAGTATCTAACTGGGAGACGATCTCCCGAATATCTGCGGTGGATGCAGTGGTGGCGTTGAGTTTATAGAGTTTGCGTTGGGTGGCATTGGCGATGATGTTGGCTACGGTAGTTTTCCCTGTGCCACTGGGGCCGTAAAAAATCAGGTTGGGAACCCTGCCGGAGTCGATCATACGGCGGAGCATTTTGCCTTCTCCTAAGATTTCTTCCTGTCCGTAGACCTCGGACAGCTTGGTAGGGCGGAGCTCGTCGGCTAAGGGCTGATACATGGAGCTTGCCACCTCCTTCCTTATTTGGGACTATCATACTACAAAATGATAAAAAAAGCAATGAAAATGCACATGGATTTTCAGATAGGGACTTGAAAAAAACAAAAAATCAAGATATGATATAAGAAGAAAAAAATAATAAGGAGGCAATAATGAGCCAAAATACTATGTGGGCTCTTGTGAAGGAAAAACCGGAGCAGGGCCTGTGGATGAAGCGTGTTCCCGTTCCCGAGGTAGGACCCAATGATGTTAAGATCAAGATCCGCAAGACCGCTATCTGCGGTACCGATGTCCATATCTACCAGTGGAATACCTGGGCACAGAATACCATCCCTGTAGGCATGACCATAGGTCATGAGTACGTAGGCGAGGTTGTAGAAGTGGGCGCCGGTGTACAGGGCTTTAAGCCCGGCGATCTGGTTTCCGGCGAGGGCCATATTACCTGCGGTAAGTGCCGTAACTGTCTGGAAGGCCATAAGGAAAACTGTAAGGATGCCAAGGGCGTCGGTGTCAACCGCGACGGCGCATTTGCAGAGTATCTGGTGATCCCTGCTTGCAATGTATGGCCCTGCCATCCCAATATTCCCGAGGAACTGTATTCCATCTTTGATCCCTTCGGCAATGCGACTCACACAGCGCTGTCCTATGACATGCTGGGCGAGGACGTCCTCATTGCCGGTGCAGGCCCCATTGGCATTATGGCCGCCGCCATTGCCAAGTTCTCCGGTGCCCGTCACGTTGTAGTGACCGATATGAACCCCTATCGTCTGGATCTGGCAAAGAAGCTGGGCGCTACCCGTTGTGTCAACCTGAAGGAAGAAAAGCTCCCCGATGTTATGAAGGAGATCGGCATGACCGAGGGCTTCGACATCGGTCTTGAGATGTCCGGCAGCCAGATCGCACTGAACGATATGCTCCACAACATGAAGCACGGTGGCAATATTGCTCTGCTGGGTCTGCAGCATACAGACGCTGTAGTGGACCTGGAGACTGTGATCTTCAACGGTCTGAATCTGAAGGGCATCTATGGCCGTAAGGTCTGGGATACCTGGTACAAGATGTCTACCATGGTACAGGCAGGCTTGGACATTAGCCCCGTCATTACCCATCGTTTCCCCATTCAGGATTGGCAGAAGGGCTTTGATGCCATGATTTCCGGTCAATCCGGCAAGGTCATTTTAGATTGGTCTACATTGGAGGATTAAGCTATGGCAAGAAAGAACGATATTCTCAGCATTTACACCAAGGAAGTGGAAGCCATTCGCGAGGCAGGCCTCTTCAAGGGTGAGGCCCCCTTTGTGTCCCCTCAGGGTGCTCGTGTAAAGATGGCAGACGGCAGAGAACTGCTGTGCATGTGTGCCAACAACTATCTGGGTCTGGGCGACAATCAGCGTCTGATCGATGCCGCTAAGAAGACCTATGACGAAAAGGGCTACGGTGTAGCTTCTGTTCGCTTTATCTGCGGAACCCAGGATATTCACAAGACCCTGGAGCAGAAGATCTCCTCCTTCTTGGGTACCGATGATACCATCCTGTACTCTTCCTGCTTCGATGCAAACGGTGGTCTCTTTGAGACTCTCCTCACCGCCCAGGATGCGGTTATCAGTGACGAACTGAACCACGCCTCTATCATTGACGGTG
>JAZREB010000429.1:0-2372 GCA_045660585.1 Faecousia sp.
CGGAAATAAAGCCCTTTTCCCAAGCGATTTCCTCGGGACAGGCAACGTACTGACCCTGACGAGCCTGAATGGCTTCTACATAGTGGGCGGCGCTGAGCATACCGGAGGGTGTGCCCGTATCCAGCCATGCCATACCGCGACCCATGAGCTCAACATGGAGCTCACCCAGTTTCAGATATTCCTCGTTGAGGCCGGTGATCTCTAACTCTCCACGAGCAGAGGGCTTCAGGGTACGAGCCAGCTCTACTGCCTTGCCGTCGTAGAAATACAGACCGGGGACGGCGTAACGAGATTTGGGTACTTGAGGCTTTTCTTCGATAGAGATAACATTATTGTTCTCGTCAAACTCAACAACACCGAAATCCTTGGGATTCATAACAGGGTAGCCGAAAATCGTTGCGCCTTCTTCACGGGCAACAGCGGCCTTTAACAGAGATTCCAACTGTGCGCCGTGGAACAGATTGTCGCCCAGTACCAGACAGGAGCGATCTCCGTTAATAAAATCTGCGGCGATGAGGAAGGCATCTGCAATGCCTCTTGCCACATGCTGTACGCCGTAGCAAATAGTAACGCCGAACTGACTGCCGTCACCCAGAGCACGCTTATAGCTCTCTACATCGGGGGGCGCGGTAATGATCATAATATCCTTGATCCCGGCTCTCAGGAGCACGGACAAGGGATAGTAAACCATGGGTTTATCGTAAATGGGCAGGAGAGGCTTGGAAATGGCCTTCGTCATGGGATACAGGCGGCTACCTTTACCACCGGCTAAGATGATACCTTTCATAATTCGATCTCCTTTTTATTTTATATCTTTTAGTTAGATTATTTTTTGTGGTAAACGGATAATCCGCAACGGCTATAGAATTGTCGTCTGTCTTCCAATGCGTCATCCTTTGTTGTGGACAGAGCATTTATCTCACTGCTGAGCTTGTCCCGACGGAACAGAACAGCACGAATGGCTCTCCAAATCCAGAAAAAGGGGAGCGCAAAGGGAATTTTCTTTAAAACGGGGAAAAATCCCTTCATCACCTTGAAGGATGGGAATAATCGGCGGAAGATATAGTTGTTATCTTCGCCAACGGACAATATACGGTCTGTAGCCCTTTGTTCTTCGTTGCCGAATACTCCGCTGTGGAGGATATAGTCTCCAAGGTCATCCGTAGAGTCTGTGGAAGGACCTTCTTGGAACCAATGCTCCCATAGGGCTTTTAGATTAGAGTGGAATTGAGTCAGCTCCAACTCCGCTAAGAGAGCATTGACTCGATCCATATCCAAATGCCACTTGGTATAGCAAATAAACAGATCCGTTAGCTGTCTGATCCCTACACCGCCGTAGATAAAATGCTTAATAAAGTGGATGAGTATGTAGATATAGTGATCTTCGGGAGTTAATGCCATGGTGTAGCTACCCTCTGTTTTGCTCCGGGAGATTTCCAACAGCTTTTTGGTGAAGGCACGGCTTTTGTCCGAAAATCCCTCGTCTCCCAGGGTCAGATGGATCTCGTAATTCAGCTTAAGTGGGCTGACGTAAACATCGGTATCTCCGGCATCTACTTTGTGGTAGAAAAAGCCTTCCTCTTCCATAATCGTGCGCATGATCTTGTCACTGTTGATGGGGACCAAGAGATCCGCATCGGACATAAACCGTAGTTCCGGATAGGGATACAGATCCTTTATGACACAGCCCTTTAGGGGAAGGAT
Source organism: Faecousia sp. (assembly GCA_045660585.1). GTDB lineage: Bacteria > Bacillota > Clostridia > Oscillospirales > Oscillospiraceae > JAZOXB01. The sequence goes on from JAZREB010000429.1 coordinate 1,705, forward strand.
TGGGATCTTTGCTTCTTGGCACCTGCGGAAAATCTTGGATAGATCCTTTGCTTGCATACTTTCTCTTGTAGCGGCGGCGAAGGATTGGCGTTTTAACTCTGCCAATATGGGATCGCCCATAGGCAGTAGCTTTTTCAGTGCCGGGTACAGTAAACTCTTTACAGCGTGGTGCTCCGCGATCCGGATAATTTCCGGGTAGGAGGGATCTTCTACAGAGGGGATCTTGTGGGGTTGCACCGCCGCACTGAGAATGGATATGAAATTTTGTTCTTGCAGTGTCATAGACGGTACCTACCTATAGGAAATTAGAGAGAAAAATCTACATCATCATATTGAGAAAAATCCTGGGTTTTAGCCTTCTGAGGAATCCGCTTCAGTGGGTCATACTTAAAACGGCGACAACTACCGTTACAGGGGATAATGCCCTTTTTAGAACAGATCACGTAGTCACTGTCAATGGTTTTTGCGGCACGGACACAGTAAGAACAGCTTTTCTCGATATCCTTACGAAATAGCATGGCTCATCACCTCTATACATATATTAAGGATAGTCTTCTTATTATAACCTATCCTGTCGTTTTTTTCTACCCCAATTTTTACGAATTATGAAAAAAACACAACATAATAGGAAGAAAGCAGGAATCATATACCATTTATGCCACGCTACA
>JAZREB010000430.1:0-6411 GCA_045660585.1 Faecousia sp.
CAACAACGCCGACTGGCTCCTTGACCTCAACTACGTGGAGGTACTCCGCGAGGTAGGTGCCTGCTTCTCTGTCAACAACATGCTCCGCGCCGAGTGCTACAAGCAGAGAATGGAGAAGGGTCTGTCCTTCCTGGAGTTCAACTACATGATCATGCAGTCCTATGACTTCTACTATCTGTACCAGAATTACGGCTGCAACATGCAGTTCGGCGGCAACGACCAGTGGTCCAACATGCTGGGCGGCACCGAGCTGATCCGCCGCAAGCTGGGCAAGGATGCCCACTCCATGACCATCACCCTGCTGCTCAACTCCGAGGGCAAGAAGATGGGCAAGACCGCCAAGGGCGCTGTCTGGCTGGATCCCAACAAGACCACTCCCTTCGATTTCTATCAGTACTGGCGCAATGTGGATGATGCCGACGTCATGAAGTGCATCCGCATGCTGACTTTCCTGCCTCTGGAAGAGATCAATGCTATGGATTCTTGGGAAGGCAGTCAGCTCAACACCGCTAAGGAGATCCTTGCCTATGAACTGACCAAGCTCGTCCATGGGGAAGAGGAAGCCAACAAGGCTCGCGAAGCAGCCAAGGCTCTCTTCGGTGGCGGCGCAGACGATTCCAACATGCCTACTACCGAGATTCTGCCCGAACAGCTTACTGATGGAAAGATCGCTATTTTGGATCTGATGATGGCCTGCAAGCTGGCTCCCACCAAGTCCGAGGCAAGACGTCTGGTTCAGCAGGGTGGCGTTTTCGTCGATGACGAGAAGATCCCCGGTATCGATGTAGCATTCACTGCAGAACAGCTTTCCACCGGTCTTAAGATCCGTAAGGGCAAGAAGGTATTCCACAAAGCCATCCTTGGAGGCTGATTATGAAAAAACTGTGTATCGTTCTATCTGTGCTTCTTCTTGTATCCGTGATTTTTACCGGTTGTGGCAAGAAGAACAAGGATTCCTGGTCCGTTGTGAAGCCTGATGCAGAGATCGGTGGTACTCCCACTGAGGTCTTTAAGTTTTCGGAGCTTCCCGATGATTATACCCCTGAAAAGGCTCTTCTTGATGGCTGTCTCGTCCTTCAGTGGGACGAAGGCGCAGTTACTCCCCGTGTTCGTGGCATTGACTATTGGGAAAACTTCTTAGAAGTCAGCCGTAATAAGGAAAAAATCTCCCTGCGTATTGTGTATTTTAATTCCGATCATTACTGGTTCTCTGATCTGTACTATTCTCACGATATGTACAGCCTCTACACAAGAGATACTTATAGCGAAAATCAGATCGGCCCCTACAAATACATGACCCAGATCGTTGGAGAGGATATTTACAGCGGTGATCCCGTCAACTGCTTTGTCTTTACCGATGATCCTGAACTGGGCGCAGAAGAAGTTCTCTCTCTGACCCATATCTGTGATATCGAGGCTGAGAGAAACGTTACCTTCACCATTGTTGACTTCACCACATATCTCTACTGATTTTCAGAAAGTCGCTTCCGTTCGGTGGCGACTTTCTTTTTCTTGTGCGTCCGGCGGGCGTATGTTCTAACGGGTGCAAGTCCCGAATCCGCCCGGTAGCGGCATAAACAAGGGAGGAGCCGTATACCGAAGGGTACGTACGGTTCTGTGGGAGGTCATTATTTTTTGCATGTGGGCGAAAAATAATGGTAATGGGGCTTTATTTATTGACAAATATAGTGTATAATATTATGAAGTATATTGGCAGAGCTTTGGCTTTCTGAAATTCAGGGGTCATGATTTCCTCTGCCTACCTTAAATCAGAAAGGAAGACGAATCATGGATCACGAAGAACTGTACACGACGTCTGAGACAGAGGAACTTCTGCCTCAGGACGAATCCATACAAGACCCGAAACTCCCTGAAAAAGAGAAAAAGTCCATTTTCTCTCTGCAGGACGTATACTCTCTTTTGCACGACCTTGTCTATATTTTAGCGGGTATCACTTTGTTCTTTGTTTTGTGTATCCGATTGGTTGGTGTAAATGGTCAGTCCATGCTACCGACCCTTTTCGATAATGATTATCTGGCCCTCCAGAGCAATGTTATTATGGGAAAATTAGAATACGGCGATGTGATCGTAGCCAGAGAGCTATCCTTCCAGGATGGTGAACCTATCGTTAAGCGTGTGATTGCTACTGAGAATCAGCAGGTTTTGATCACTATGGGTGACGACGGCTATGCCCATGTCTATGTAGATGGTGCTCTCATTGATGAGCCCTATATTCTTGAGGATATGCTCCCTTATTACTTTGAACAGGACGATGATGGCGATCCTTCTCAGTTTTCTCTTACTGTGAGCCCCGGACATATTTTTGTTATGGGTGATAATCGTAATAATTCCTCTGACAGCCGAGTTCGTTCCATTGGTGAGATCAAACTGGATCAGGTTTTGGGCAAAGTAATTATGATCGTATTCCCCGGTGGGGACAAAAATTGCACCCACAAGGACTGCCCCGGAAACTGCGACCATTGGGAATGCGGTTATGATTGCAGACCCCGTAAGTGGAGTAGAATAGGAGTGATTTCCTAATGGATGATAAAATGAATATTCACTGGTATCCCGGGCACATGACCAAAACCCGTCGCAAGATGGAAGAGGATCTAAAACTCGTTGATGCCGTATGTGAGATCTTAGATGCACGGATCCCTCTGTCCAGCAGAAATCCCGATATTGCATCTATTTGCGGAAATAAGCCCCGTATGGTTATCCTTAATCGCACGGATCTGGCTGATCCCAATATGACTGCCCGTTGGGCAGAATACTTTAAATCCCAGGGCTATGCCGTAGTATGCACCGATTGCAAGAGCCGAAAGGGGATCGACCGCTTTGTTCCCGCTATCCGCGAGCTTCTTGCGGAAAAGTTACAGCGCTACTTGGAAAAGGGCTTTGTAAATAAACCACTTAAGCTTATGATCGTGGGCATCCCCAATGTAGGAAAGTCCACTTTCATCAACCAGATCGCCGGTCGAAAAGGCGCTAAGGCTGAGAACCGTCCCGGTGTGACTCGTGGCAAACAGTGGGTCACGGTGGATAAAGGACTCTTGCTCTTGGATACTCCCGGTATTCTCTGGCCCAAATTCGAGGACGAAGAAGTCGGCAGGCGCCTTGCTTACACCGGTGCCGTTAAGGATGATGTTGTGGATATTGAGACACTATCCTGTCACCTGATGGAAATGCTCCATAAACGGTATCCTCAGGCTCTCTTGGAGCGATATAAGATCGATATGCCTCAGGGTACCCCCGGCTATCAGCTTTTAGAAGAAGGGGCGAGAAAACGTGGCTTCCTTCTTGCAAGAGGGGAATTAAACACCGAACGTATGGCGCGTATCTTGTTAGAGGAATACCGTAGCTGTAAAATCGGACGGTTCACTTTGGAGGTGCCCGATGAGATATGAAATGATCCGTGAGATCTTTAATTCATGCAGTAACAACCAAATGCGAGATATCTACGTTTCGGAGATCGAAACAGATGACCCGGAATCCGTCCTCAATGATTATATTAAGAGTAAGGACGAGATCAAGGATAAGACGGAACTTCCCGATGGCACGGTTATATTTGAGGTAGTTCGTAGCGGATTACGTCAGCGATACAGCTTTACGCCGGATGAATAAAGGAGAGATCCTATGAGTGAATTATGGATTTTTGAACATGATATGATGGATCGGGGGTACTCCTTGATTTGCGGAGTCGACGAGGCCGGCAGAGGCCCTCTCGCAGGCCCTGTATGTGCCGCCGCTGTGATCCTTCCCCCGGATTTGGAGATTCCCGGTTTAAATGACTCTAAAAAATTATCGGAGAAAAAGCGTGACGAGCTCTATGACATTATTATAGAGCAGGCAGTAGCCTATGGCATTGCCATGGCTTCTGAGCAGAAGATCGACGAGATCAATATTTTACAGGCAACCTTCCTTGCTATGAAGCGCGCCGTGGAATCCCTTCCTCAAAAGCCCGATTTTGTTTTGGTCGACGGAAATCGAGAGCCTGATCTGGGTGACCTCCCCTTAAAAACTATTGTAAAAGGGGACAGCAGAAGTGCCAATATTGCCGCCGCCTCCATTCTTGCCAAAGTTACCCGTGACCGTTATATGATGGAACTGGATAAGGAATATCCACAATACGGCTTTGCAGTACATAAGGGCTACGGCACACGGAAGCATTACGATGCTCTGGAAGAATTCGGTGCCTGTCCTGCCCACCGTAGAACTTTCTTGAAAAAATTCTATGAACGGGGATAATCTTGGGTCCTGGGGCGAAGAATTGGCAGGGAAATACCTCCGCAAGAAGGGCTATCGAACTGTTTGCACCAACTATCGATGCCGTGGCGGAGAGATAGATATCATTGTAGAGAATCGAGACTACCTGGTATTTGTGGAAGTTAAATTACGGAAGTCGGATACCTTTGCCAACCCACGAGATTTTGTGGATTTTCGGAAACAGCAAAGGATTAAGATTACTGCTATGCACTATCTTTCTGCCTATGAGGCAGAGAAACAACCTCGTTTTGACGTTATAGAGATTTTCGCCCCCTTGGGCAAGGATACCAAAAAACCAACGATCATACATTTGGAGGATGCATTTCAATGATTCGATTGTTTGATTCTCACGCAGATACTCCCTATGAGGTATGGATCCGGAAGGAACGCCTGGGAGAGAATACCTGCCATATTGATAGCATAAAAGCCCGAGATTTTCGGGAATATAAGCAGGTTTTTGCATTCTGTTCCCTGATTGGCTCCAAATGGGAGATCACGAAAGAAGAATTTCACCAATGCTATGCATATTTCTTAGAGTGCCTGGAGGGACAGAACTTTGTTACGCCCTATCTGTCTATTGAGGGACCTGAGGTTATCGATTGCGATCCCCTAAAAATTGCGGAACTGTCTACACAGAACTTCGTTATGTCCACCCTTACTTGGAATTATGACAATGACCTTGCAGGGTTCCATAAGTCCGATAAGGGCTTAACGGACAGGGGCGTGGCATATGTGCACAGTGCCCAGGAAAACGGCATTCTCATGGATGTCAGCCATCTTTCCGAGAGAGCATTCTGGGATCTGATGAAAGTTACGAAAGGCCCCATTATAGCAAGTCACAGTAACTGCAGAGCCGTATGGGACACAACCAGAAATCTCACAGACGATCAGCTCCGTGCCATTACCGATACCGGCGGATTGGTAGGACTGAATCTCTACGTTCCCTTCCTTGGGAAGGAAGCGGATTTTGAGACTCTTCTGCGCCATTTAGAGCATATGTTGGATCTTTGCGGATCTGACAGAGTGTGTCTCGGTGGTGATTTAGACGGATGCGATGTCCTTCCCAAGGGCTTCAGTGATGTGTCCGACTATTTGAATTTCCACCGCTATCTCACGGAAAGGGGATACGATGAAGTCCTTTTGGATAAAATTTTCTATAGCAATCTCAACACCCTCATAGGAGGGCTCCGTTAATGGCACTGTATGCGATCGGCGATCTGCACCTGTCCCTTGCCACCAACAAGCCCATGGATGTATTTGGCGGTGCTTGGATCGGCTATGTAGATAAATTACAAGAAGGGCTGTCCTGTATCGGTCCCGATGACACAACAATACTATTGGGAGACCTTACATGGGCCCTTGATCTGCCCGGCGCCAAGGAAGATTTTGCCTTTATCAACGCCATTCCCGGTAGAAAAATTATCCTGAAGGGGAATCATGACTACTGGTGGACCACTGCAACCAAGTTCTATAAGTTCTGTGAGGCAGAAGGATTTACCAACATGTTTATCCTTAACAATAATGCCTATGAGTACGAGGATATTGCCATTTGCGGTACCAGAGGTTGGTTTTTTGAAGAAGATGCCAAAGAGGGAAGCCATAACGACAAGATTTTTAAGCGGGAAATGATCCGTTTGGAAACCTCTCTGAAAGCTGCAGGGGATAAGCGGAAACTGGACATACCGCAAGTGGGAGAGCGGCGTTGCGGAATGTTGGATGAAATACACAGCCACAGCGGATAATTCCAGTGCCTTTGGCGGTAGTCCTGTGTGGGATAAGTTCTACCTGTGCCATACTGCGGATATTCCCTTGCCGGTCGTATTTACACAGATGCCGACGTTCTGTGTGTCGGTATCCGGCGGCGCACCGGTTATCTATAGCGGCACAACCTATGTGTCTAATTCCACGGTAAATATGATTCAGCTAAATTCCTATGTTCGTACGGAGGATACAAGCAAGTCGTATAGTATCACCTACTGCGTACACGCAATCGGCAGATGGAAATAAGGAGGTAAAATGCTATGAAGAAAATTTATATTAACCCGGGACATTCTGACAAAGACCCCGGCGCAGTGGGTTACGAGCAGGAACCCCGCCTGGCGGTGGCAGTGTCCAATTACCAACGGGATTATCTGCTGGAACATT
>JAZREB010000431.1:0-2034 GCA_045660585.1 Faecousia sp.
ATACATAGTTCTTCTTTTTTGTGATAAGCTCCACTTTACAGTATCGATAGGCGTAGGCATCGTAGCAGCTTCTATACTTCAAATGCCGTGTATTGTAAATAAACTGCTGTATAAAATCAGTAAGAATTGACATCTCGGTAGCGATTTTTGTCATTTCGGTTTTGTTCTATTGACTTTTTATCTTCAAAAGAGTACTTAATATGCAAAGGCGACATAATGAATTAGACTATTATGCAAATGAGTCACTTGCTGTCGATTCTTTTTACTTTAAGTATGTTCTTTATATCTTTAGAAGGAGGTGATTCCAATGGGCAAGTAATAACCAAGATCTGAGCATTTACCATGCTTAACATCTGTTTGAGCCTGCATTAAGTCCCTGGTTACTTTTCGCTCTTATTTAACAATTTCTATCACACATATTTTAAGGAGGCTTACCTATGAATAAAATTAAGCGTATCTCTGCCCTGCTGCTTCTTTTGGTTGTATTTGCATCAACCTTTGCAATTTGTGCCTCTGCAGCTAACACAACCGACTACCGTTTTTACCACATTACTATAAATTCCACAACGGATTTTGTGAAACTCATTCCGCGAGATAAGGAAGATACTTCTGCTGTGTATCTATACACTACAGATTCCAGCGAGGATCTTCACAGAACTCGCGTTTATGGGTATAATTCTGGTACCAACACCTATACAAATCGGACATGGGTCAACAGTACACTTGTAAGCTATGTTAACAGCCGCGTTGGCGTTAAATACAGCATCCATAACAATATCTACGAAAGTGGCTATAGAATGGCAGCTATTGGATTCCAGGGCTATTATCCCTTCAACTATATGATTGAAGGATGGTGGAGTGCTGATAGTGCCAACCACTATACTGATGCGACATAAATTTTTCTTTCGTAGCCTCCCTTCTTTCGAAGGGAGGCTATCAAGGAAAATCGTTAGATCATGAACAATGGGAGGCACCTATGAAAAAAGTAGTTATTCTGTTTATGACCTTTTTGATATTGCTCTCCTTTAGCGGTTGTACCGAGAGAGTTGAGAACACGCCCCCTGACGGGAAGACCCCCGGGGGAAATATTATAGAAGGAACGGTAGAACCTACCGAAAGTACGCCATCAACAGCAGAGGCGGAAGGATCGACGGCAGATCCCACAGAATCCGGCCCTCAGGAAACAGAGGCTCTCATAGGTCCTTCCGGCGTAAAACTGCGAACTTCAGATAAGTTGATCTGCGTAGTACCAAAGGCCGGTCATTTGGAGTTTAGATTTGACAACGCCCGTGCAGTGAATCATAGATCAGATGTGCAGGAAGAATGTTTGCTGCTTTCCGGATGCAGTCGCTTCTACTCCTATGATGCATCACAGTACAGTGCGGAGGATTTTCCCGATGCGGCGGATGTGTGGCTCTTCGAAGGGGAAACCTTGAATGTCAAATATGCTTATCCCGATTGGACAGAGGAAGACGGCTATTTCGGAGATGATATCTATTTGATTCTGATAGATGTAACAGCGACCAATGTGGGAGCAGAAAATTATACCACAGCCGATCGCTATTCCGATGGTCGCCCAAGAGGGGAATATGACGATCCATATATTTTTCCGGCAGCTGGCGTTCCTGTTTTGACAGATATTTCCGGCACCAAGTGGATTGGCGGTCGATTATGGTATAAGGACGCTGTATATTTTAGTCTTATGAATCAATGTAGTGAACATCCTATGGCATTCCGACTGGCTCCGGGAGAATCCATTACCTATACGTTGGGCTTCCTTGTAACGGACCATGAGTTGGGCGGAGCTTTCTCTCTCCCCCACTTATGCCTAACCGATTCAATGGGAATGTTATATGGGGTGTTCTATAAATTAGATATCGATTGGAGTGGAACCAAATGATGCAAATGCTTCGTACTGAACTAAAAAAAGCTTTATGCAACCGTATGCTTCTTTTAAGTCTGCTGATTGGGTGTATTCTCTCCTTGCTTCATGTTTGGCAGACTCAGCGAGTTGTCTCGCCTTTGGTTCAGGAT
>JAZREB010000432.1:0-4181 GCA_045660585.1 Faecousia sp.
AACCTCAACGGTTATCAGGTAGCTCGCCAAGTCAGAGCCAGACGGTGCACCACTCCCATCTTAATGCTAACGGCAAAATCCGAGACCCAGGATCGTATCGAGGGTCTCAATGCGGGTGCGGACTATTATTTAACCAAGCCCTTTGATTCCCGTGAACTCTTGGCCTGCATTAACGCCCTCCTCAGACGGCAGGGCACCCAGGTAGATGAGTTGACCTTTGGCAACACCGGCCTTGATCTGGCATCGGGCATGTTGATCTGTGGGGAAAAGTCTATCCGTCTGACAGCCAGGGAATTTGATGTTATGCGATTTCTTCTCCAGGCCCAGGGCAGGATCCTGTCTAAGGAGGTCCTCTTGTCTCGGATCTGGGGCTATGAGTCCAATGCGGTGGAGAACCATGTAGAGGTTTATGTGGGCTTCCTGCGCAAGAAGCTGGCGCGGATCGACTCCAACGTCCGTATCGAGGCAATCCGTCGTCTGGGTTATCACTTGGAGGTTGATAAAACTTGATCAAGAAATTACGGTGGAAATTCGTCTGCATCAACATGGTGATTGTTTCCATCATGCTTTTGGGGATCCTACTGCTGACGGTGAATATGACCGGCAGAAGCTTGGAAGAGGAGAGTCTGAACACTCTTCGCTCTTCCTACATGCCGGACAAGAAGGATCAGCCCCCCGAGGGAAAGAAAGAGGATAAGGGGCAAAAGCCCACCAATGCTCCCACAGAGACAGCACCGGGGATGGAAACAGTCTCTTCCGGCGATAATTCCTCAGAGTCCCCCGTGGAGAGTGCCGGGGGAAATCAGGGCGGCGGGAAAGGTGGGAAGGATGCAAAGGAACGGAAGGAATTTCGCCTGCCTACCTTCACACTGACCTATACAGACACAGGGGAACTCATTGCAGAGGGAAACGAAGCCTACGACCTGTCTGATCCCGACTATCTGGAAAACATCATGGCAGAGGCACAAGGAAAAGGTACAGAACACGGCGTGCTCTGGCACCATTCTCTGCGATTCCTGAGAAATACCGACAATGGAAACAGCTACAGCTTCATGGATATCAGTAACGAGGTGTCCACCTTGTGGAAGCTGATGTTGGATAGTTTCATAGTTGGGGTGCTGGCCTTCGGTGGTTTCCTGATATTGAGCATTTTCCTGTCGAGGTGGGCAGTTCGCCCGGTGGAGAGGGCGTGGGAACAGCAACAGCAGTTTGTAGCAGATGCTTCCCATGAGCTGAAAACACCCCTGACGGTGATCATTACCGGTGCGGAATTGCTGGAAGAGGGAAATCTTCCCCCGGAAACGCAGAAGCATTGTGTGAGCAATATTTTAGAGACCTCCCGACGGATGCGTTCCCTGACAGAGGAAATGCTGACTCTTGCAAAGGCAGAGAATGTTCAGGAGGAAATGTTGGGAAACACCTGCTCCCTGTCGGAGCTGTTAGAGGATTGCGCCCTGTCCTTTGAGCCCCTGTTTTTTGAGGAAGGACTGGAATTGCAATATGATATCGAGGCCGATATTTCCGTAAAGGGGAATGAGGATCAGCTCCGCCGTTTGGGAGATCTTTTCCTGGATAACGCGCGGAAATATTCCCTGCCCGGAACAACGATCCTGACACTGAAAAAATATGGATCCCGTTCCTGTGAGCTGTGCCTTTCCAACCCCGCAGAGCCTATGGGCGAGGAAGAGTTGGAACGTCTCTTTGAGCGTTTCTACCGTGCAGATCAGGCTCGCACCGCTACCGGAAGCTACGGTCTGGGTCTGGCCATTGCCAACGGCATTGTCCGCCGCCACCGTGGCACCATAAAGGCGACCCAAAGGGCCGGAAGATTATCCTTCTGCGTACGGTTGCCCCTTGCATAATACAAAAATGACCTACCCAACAGGAATGGGCAGGTCATTTTGCTTGGTGCAACAGATTGTCAGCCAGCTCCTGCAATCGGGGATCGGGGGAACTGTTCAGGAATGTGACCCTGCCCACACCCGGGGAAGACAGCAGGCCGTGGTCTTGCAGACGGCGTTTGGTCTCTCGTGCGGTACCTAAGGAACCGTCTAAGAGGAGGCATTGGGGGCCGACGATTTTGGAAATAGCGGTTTTTAAGAAAGGAAAGTGGGTACAACCCAGAACTGCCCCCTGGGGAAGGGGATCTAAATAGGGGGATAGTTCTTCCAACAGAACTGAATGGAGGGCAGGACTGTCCAGTTCTCCGCGCTCTACGAATTTGACCAGCTCCGGGCAGGGACACTTGCAGATGGTGCACTCGCCGTCATAGCGATCCAGAAGAGCTGCAAATTTCTGCTCCCGCAGGGTAGCATCTGTTGCCATGACCAGGATCTTACCCCCGGGGAAAGCAGTGACCGCCGGTTTTAGGGCGGGCTCAATGCCTATGATGATACGGTCGGGATATTCTCTGCGCAGATCCTCAATGGCGGCGGAGGTGGCGGTGTTGCAGGCAATGACCAGGGCCTTGATCCCACGGGAAAAGAGCATTTTGGCATTGTCCATGGTCAGTCTGCGGATCTCCTCTGTGCTGCGGGAACCGTAGGGCGCATTGGCAGAATCGCCGAAATATAAGAAATTTTCGTAGGGAAGCTCCTTTACAAGCTCCCTGAGAACACTGATCCCGCCTAAACCGGAATCAAAAACTCCGATGGGAAGCTCTTTCATCCATGGGCCCTCCTTTCCGCAACAATTCTTCTATTATCATATCACAAATTCAAAAATTTGCAAGAAATTTTTATAAAAAACTCTTGACATTGGGGGAAAATAGTGATATACTTGTTGGGCAAAACGAAGTAGGTCGGCAGCACCGTCCTCACCTTAGGCGAAAGCGAAGAGGTCCAATACCGAGATTTCCGGACATTACGCAGGGATACTGCGGGTCTGTGATCTTGTCTGTATGAGTGTGGGTGCTGTTGGCGTCCGCACTTTTTTGTTGTTTATTGGAGGTGCTTTACCATCAGCAAATTAGATCATCAGCTCAACGAAGAAATTCGTGACAAGGAAGTCAGACTCATCGGCGCAGACGGCGTCATGGTCGGTATCGTTACATCAGAGGCTGCCCTCGCTATGGCAGAGGAACAGGGTTTGGATCTGGTTAAGATCTCTCCCAATGCTGTCCCCCCGGTCTGCAAGATCCTGGACTACGGCAAGTTCCGCTTCGACCAGCTCAAAAAAGAGAAGGAAGCCAAGAAGAATCAGCGTGTGGTAGAAATCAAGGAGATCCGCATGTCTCCCGGTATCGACACCAACGACCTGAACACCAAGATGCGCAATGCTTGCAAGTTCCTCACCGACGGCAACCGTGTTAAGGTCACTGTCCGTTTCCGCGGTCGTGAGATGGCACATACCGAGATCGGTGAACAGCTTTTGATCCGCTTTGCAGAGGGATGCGCTGAGGTATCCACTCTGGATAAGAACCCCAAGCTGGAAGGTAGAAATATGTCTATTTTCCTGTCTTCCAAGAGTGCCAAGTAATTTACTAACAAAATCATCTACCCAAATAACTTAACAAAGGAGAACTATCATGCCGAAACTGAAGACCCATAGTGGTGCAAAGAAGAGATTCAATCTCACCAAGACCGGTAAGATCAAGAGAGCTCACCCATTCAAGAGCCATATCCTCACCAAGAAGGACACCAAGCGTGGCCGTCGCCTGAGAAGCACGACTTATCCTCATGTCACCAACGTCGAGACCATCAAAAAGATGATCCCGTACAAGTAATCGGATAGGAGGATATATAAAATGGCAAGAGTTAAGGGCGCGATGATGACGCGCAAGAGAAGAAATAAGGTTCTGAAACTGGCTAAGTCCTACTGGGGCTCCAAGTCCACTCACTTTAAGATGGCCAAGCAGGCTGTCAAGAAGTCTGCGGTGTACGCATATGTCGGCCGTAAGCACAAGAAGCGTGACTTCCGCCGTCTGTGGATCGCCCGTATCAGCTCCGCTGTGAAGCCCTACGGCATCAACTACTCCCGTTTCATGAACGGCCTGAAGAAGTCCGGCATCGAAATGAACCGCAAGTCCCTGTCCGAGATGGCTATCCACGACACCGCTGCTTTCGAAGCTCTGGTGGAAATGGCTAAGAAGGCTATCTAATTGCAAAGCATAAGCCCTCCGCCAAACGGCGGAGGGCTTTTCAGTGTTTCAACGAAATGTTTTCGGATTTTTGGACTGTCAA
>JAZREB010000433.1:0-13327 GCA_045660585.1 Faecousia sp.
GGTCTCCTATTGTCCTAACAATGTCCCCATTGCCTGGCAGAAAATCGCATTTGATGCCGTAAACAAAGCCTATAGCACCCCTTACGCCAAGACCACCTCTGCATATACTAACGTTGCATCTAACCCCGACTATGTAGAAAAAAATCTTTCTCTTGCGGCATTAGCTTTCTGGAATGCTACCTCTACCAATTACAAAGCTCTGACTACAGATACAAACAATGCGCCCAATTTCTATGCTACCAATCCCCGTTATACCAAAAAAGAGCTACCTACAGGATGTGTTATTAAGATTACCGACACCAACTGGCAATATCGTCCAGAGGCTTGGAAAACCGACGCTAAGCAAAAATCCTCTGAAAGACTTGCCGCCACACAGGATACACAGGTCGTTACAGACGAATGGTGGATGTACGATAAGAGTAAAGAGCTAAACTATGCATATCGCGCATTTAACATTTCTAAAGTAGCCCAATCCTCTCTTGCAGATTCTACTGTAAAGGAAATCAAGAAGGTATTTAAAATTTATATCCCAAAGGAACTTGCAGCAGGCAGTTCCCCTGATGAAATTGCAAGTAAAATCGATGCCCTCTCTCCCGCAATCCCCTGTAACTCCCGCACCACTTGGACAAAAATTTCTGAGATAAAAGCAATGACAGACAGCTCTGTGGAATACTATTTTGTTACTCCCCCAAATAGCAAAGGGGAAGCCTATCTGTTCCAGCCTTCTGTTGTTCGTATTCAGGGAACTTTCCACGCATATCCCGTTACTGTAAGCAACAACCGAGTCTACGGCGCGGAACGAAGCTGGGCCATCAGTCTCCAATATAACGGTGGTTTTGAATATACAGATAGCGGTACAGTCAAACAAGATTCCGCTAATTCTATGTATGAGAATGGTGACGGAACCAGATGCATTGCAGCCTTTAAAGTCAATCTCCCAAAACAGTATCTTACATCCGATCAGCAAAGTGAAGCCTATCTCTCAAATGAGATTACCTATAACTCCAAAGATAAGGTCACAAAAGTCAATACTCCTTGGTTGGTAAAAAACTCCGATTTTTATGATGCATTAACAAAAGGTTCTGTTTTTACCGCAAACGCAAAAAAGCAAATGGCCCGAGCACATCTGTTTTTTAATCTTAACCACGACCGCGTCCATTTCTGTTGGTACCCCCAATTCTCATCCAGTAACTTCCCTGATGTAGGCGATAAAACTTCCTATACTTCCATTCGTTCAATGTATATGGATCCCACTACGGAAGAGCCCTTCTTCTACCTCGGCACAACGGAAATTAAGGACGCCGATACTGATCAATATCAAACTTTCTACCTCTATAAGATCGACAAAACGCAATATTATACCGAAGCATTGTATCAGACGATTTTAGAGGCATATGAGTATCTGGATGATGACACAACCTACTATAACGAATATACAAGTTTCTTGTCAGCCTTAGAGGTCGCTATTCAGGCAATGCAGTATAACGGTAAGAAAGAAAGCGACAGCACTGTTAGAGGCAATACACAGGATGTTATCACTACCGCTAACAATAATCTAAAAAGCGCAATCAAGAATCTTACTGCTTATAATCAGATCAATAGTCTTACCATCCCCATTACCAAAGAAATTACGGATGTTACCACCGCTAAGTGTAATAGCGGAACTTATGACGGCACCTATTTTATTACCCACGAAATAGACGGTAATATCAATGTCGTGCGTAATTTGATGGATGTCAACAATATCCAAAGCGGCTATTTCGGAATCCACAGAACCACCATCTCAAGCGGCGTTGTAAAAGAACCAGACCTTTCTTTAGCTATTACCCTCCACTATGCTCAGGGAACCACTGGTTTGTACACAATGCAAACAGAAGGAAGCAATTTTATAAATGCCAACGGTAAAACATTTACATTAGGGTCTCCGTACTATTTTCAATTGGCTGAATCCTCTTATAAATATAAGAGCCGTAAGGGTATCAGCATTAAGGATGGTTCCAATACGGACAGTCTGCTATATTGCAATACAACAGACAACTATCGTCTGCGTTGGTCTTTCCAGGCTTCCTCCTATTGGAATACCACAGAGGAAAAACCAAGGGTTCAATTATTCCTGTATCAGTGTTCCCCCGTTACACTGGAACTGTATCGCGCTCTAAAAGAAATACAACCTTATTTGGATGTAACACAGGGAGCTAAACGATATTCTGAGGCAACATTTAAACAGTTCCTTGCATATGTAAAAACCTGTTATGACACCTATAATAACAACAACAAAACCTTTAGCACGGATTCCGCTACAAAGCAGAAGTTAGATTCTATGGCTAAAACCCTTCTGGGGTGGGTAGATACCTTGACGCAAGCAGATACAACAACGGATTTTATTGATATTCCTGTAGAGATCTTAGACTTCCGAGCAGATTCTGTCCTAATGGAGTGGTATAACAACTACTATACCCTGTATCAGACCAGTTTCGGTGGGGGCACCTATTCCGATCACCCTGCAAGTAATATCCCCACCACAGGAAACGCCAATCTCCAAGCAACACTGGATCTTGTAGAACCCACCTTGGTAAATGAACAAATTGTATATACCCCTGCTACCATAGACTATGTCAGTGAAATTCTGCGGCAATTAGACGACTCCTTTACTTCTACTGCATCTAGCGCAGTGAATTACCGCAACTCTATAAGTGATGTCTATTTTAGCGATATACGTTCCCAAATCACAACCCTAAGAAATAACGGAAGCTCGGCAATCGGCTCTACAGATCAAACGTTTGCAAAAACAACTACGCAAGCAAACGGAGGTGTATTGGATTGGAACGAAATTACCACCTTCCACGATTTGGCTTACTATCTGCTCACCAACCTCTGGCGGGAGGTAGAAGACGATATTTCAAGTGGGAAACCCTATAACGAAAAAGTTACCGAGCGAGACACCATACGACTCTACAAAGGATCCGACGGTTTGTATACCATCAATTCTCAAAATGAGATGTTATACAACGGGTATTATATTTATAATGCCTATCCTTTCCGTACCAATGATACCGCCACCGACGTTCCCCGTTTCACTCCAATTGACGGTCTCGGCTTTGAAAAGAATAATGTAGAAACGGACCGAAGCCAATATTTTGTCGGCGAGGGCTATCCAGATGAAGTAAGTGCACGAAATTTCCATTATACAATGCACGCTTATGGCTCTTTCATATTCTATGAAGATCAGAATCTCCAGTTCAGCTTCCTCGGGGATGATGATGTGTATTTCTTCATCAATAATCAACTGGTATTGGACATTGGCGGCGCACACTCTCAGGTTTCAGGTAGTTTCAGCCTAAATTCCAAAATCAAAGAATTGGGGTTAAAAGAAGGTCAGGTATGTAAATTCGACCTATTCTATGCAGAAAGACATTCCCTTGGCTCAAACCTCAAGTTCTCTACCAACATTCAAATCGTTGATACAGAAACTCTGACTACCAAAGAGCAGTATTTAGACCGTAAGGGTACAGAATCAATGTTAGATAGTGACACAGGAATGGGGTATCAACTGCCCGACAATCCTCTTCTGGACATCGGTGATACCGTAGCATATAGTTTTAACCTAACAAACCAGAGAGAAGTCCCCATATTCAATCTCCATTTCACAGATGCCTCATTGGGATCTTACCTATCTCCTGATGGCGTTACCCTGTATGACCCCGAACTTTCCAACGGTGCAGAAACCCGAATAGAAGATATTCGAGTGATCTATCAAACCTTATCAGAAGGCGTGGCTGACAGTTCTGTCTACGGAGATGATACCTTCTACTCAGTTTCTTACGACGAACTATGTCCTATGTTGGAAGATGCAACGGGAAATAATACTACCCTACCCAGAGGTACTTATTTCTTTAAACCAAGCTCTGATGCAGAGCTGGAATATCTTCTGTCTGTGGGCATACCCGTGGATTGCCGTATATCGGTTTACGGCATTAAGAGAAAAACAGTAGAAGATGACAGGCCATACATTAACACCTTGAATACCAGTTGTTATTATCTGCCTGATGATGCCAATGCTACACAATCCGATGCCAGAGAGGTCACAGGCACGGCAAGCAGATTGCTTCAGGTTCCCGATCCGTCTTCTTTCGTCCTACCCACGGCGGAAAAGGAGGTTCAGGTTCTGGACTATGGCAAAGCCTTGGCGATCCCCCATTCCGATTTAAAGGGAAAGATCACCGTCAACAGCGCAAATGTTACCATTGGAGAATTTGTGGGTCTTACCACTACGGGATATCACGGATCCCCCCTGAGAAGATTGCCCGAAGATCTGACCGCTGTACCCAATCAAACCTCGGACAGCCCCACCTATGCCTATGACGGAAAGAACGGATCCTTTACCGCTACCACAACAGATCTGATCTTCACCCCGGATGTATTTATGACGGAATTGGATCGGGTATACGCTATCTACGCCATGTCCGGTTGCCACGGCATGTTAACAGACGGTACCAGTGTCACCTATGGTTATATTCAGGTAGAATTATCTGTGCTGCCTGCTACCAATGTATACTACGAAACCGACTTTAACGAAAATGCCTTCACCTTTACCCATATTAAGGATTCCGTCCCCCAGGAAGAAGGTTGGCGCAAGAAAGAAGATACTACACAGAGCACCAATCCCTATCAGGACTATACCGCAAAGGGTGCCTCTCTGCCCTACGGCTATGATTCCGGCTATACGGATGACAGCCACCTTTCCAACGGTAGCAGTTACTATGTAGAAGGTCTTGGCGTTAAGGTAAACGACAATTCTCAGACCTATTCCGAGGTTTCCTTTACCTTCCGAGGAACCGGCTTCGATATCATCAGCCGTACCAACGAGGATCAAGGCACCATCCGTATCCAAGTAGATCGGATCCAGGAAGACTCCGTAGAATCCGTTGTGAAACTCACAGTCAACAACAAAGGCGAGTTGGAGCTGTATCAGATCCCTGTGGTTTCCATCAATGATCTGGAATACGGCGAGTACAATGTACGGATCTGGGTAGCAGAAGGCAAGATCTATACAGGTCTCTTAGCTCCCATGAGTAATCTGGGTCAGTTCTACTTTGACGCTATCAGGATCTACGATCCCATTGATACCGAAGTTCCTGTAGAAGAGCTCAGCGAAGACCGTCTCTTCGCTCTGCAAACATACATGAGCCATGGAGAAGCCTATCCCTATGTAAAAGAACTGAGAGATCAGCTTCTGGATAAGAAGGACTTTGATGCTCTGCAAGAGGACGTTCAGGGTTTACTGTTTGTGGATACCGCAAACTATTCCGGTACCGTAACCGATCCCGAAACCGGCACAGATGAGTCCATCGGTTCAACAGATCATCAATCCGTAAACGTTCTGACCTACGACAAGATCGGCCCCAAAAACGAGATTTATCTTGCTCCCGGCCAGTCCATTGTAACAGAAATAACAGTCGATTCCCTCCGTCTGCCTGTAAGCATTGACATCGGTGCCAAGACCATATCCGGCGACTCCGGCGTTCTGGCAGCCGGCTTTATGACAATGGATCCCGAAACGGAGGAGATCATCTCCGCAGGCACCTCCATACGTCATACCATCAGCAGTGCCACCGCCCAATATTTTGCGCTGGATCAAAGCGCTCTTGGGAAGGAAAGTCTGTGGATGATCATTAGCAATGACTCCGAGCCCTCGACCACCCATGGGGAACACGTCATTTCCATTACAGACATTAAGGTTGCCTATGACGGGGACCCCAATGTCGATGCCAAGGAGGAGGGCAAATCCATCCATCAAAAGGCTCCTGTCACCTTCTCTGTCAGCAAAAATACAACCACCGTCGCACAGGCCTTCTTCACCGCAACAGAAGAGCCCACCGTCTCTAAGGCAGATGTTACCGTAATGCACAGCTTGAATCTGGAAAGTGATATTGCCATCAACTACATCCTCTCTAAGACGGCTGTAGCAGATTACAGTAATATTACCATGAAAATCACCCGTCCCCTCTATGACGGTAATGTGCAAACGGGCACACAGGACATCACCCTCACTCCCACAGAAGTCGGTGCTTATCTATACTTTGTACTGGATGGACTCACCGCTGTACAAATGTCCGATGAGATATCTTGTATCGTGACTATGGAGAAAGATGGCGTTACCTATGTATCCGATCCCAATCTCTACTCCATCTCCCAATATGCCTATAATCAGATGGCAAAGGCCACCAATACAGAGAAATTCAAGGCTCTATGCGCAAATCTCCTGCGTTACGGCTCTCAGGCACAGATCTATAAGGGCTATCGCACAGATACTCTTGCAGACAGCGAACTGACACAGGAGCAGACAGCCTATCTCACGGATTTGGATGCCGTGGAATTTGGAAACACCTACGCTCTGGGAACTGAGCTCCAAGAGCCCGGGATCCTATGGAAGGGAAAAGCCTTGGATCTTGCCTCTAAGGTAGGGGTAAACTTCATTTTCGCTGTGACAGATCCGGCAATTAAGGTTTCTGATACGGTACTCCATGTAACCTATACCAATGCATCGGGAAAGATCGTTACCGCAAAGGTCGCCGATCCCCGGATCTATAACGAGACTCTTGGTTATTATGCATTCCGTTTCACCGATCTTAACGCTCCCGAACTGCGCAATGTCATTACCGCACAGGTCTACATGGGTGATACTCCCCTGTCCTGTACCATGACTTACAGCCCCGATACCTACGGCAATAACAAAACAGGTCAGCTCTTAACACTGTGCAAGGCACTCTTTGCATACTCCGACAGCGCAAAAGAGTATTTTGCCAAGTAAGAAATCCTAAAACAAAAATCACACTCGATTCCGGGGAGAGATCCTTGGAATCGGGTGTGATAATTTTTATGATTCGATTTGTTTCAGTGCTTTCTTAAATTGGAACGCAAATAGAATAGAGGTAAAGGTCACAGCCAGAATATCCGCCACAGGCTCTGCACTGTAGACACCTAAGGTAGGATCCTCGGCAATGTGGGGCATTAAGTAGATCAGAGGTAAGAGCAGTAGGAATTTCCGCACCACAGCAACCAAAACGGAAGAGCCGGATTTCCCCAGGGATACAAAGGTCATCTGACAGGCGATCTGGATCCCGAAGAAGATCATACCCATAAAATAGATCCGCAGTGTACGGGAGGCAAAGAGGATCAGTTCCTCCTCCGGGGTGAAAATAGAGACGAAGAATTTCGGGAAGGATACAACCCCTGCCCACAGTGTCACAGAGTAAATGAGGCATGTGAGCAGAAGGATCTTAAAGGTCTTACGTACCCGATGACTTTCCTTTGCTCCGTAGTTATAGCTGAGAATGGGCTGCGCACCCTGGGCGATCCCCTGAGGCGGTAGCATAGCAAATTGCATCACCGCGGTGAGGATGGTCATGGCGCCGACCGCAATATCCTCGCCATAAGATTGGAGGGACGCATTAAAGCACAGGGAGATCACACTCTCACTGGCCTGCATAATAAAGAAAGCGGAGCCTAATGCCATACAAGGCAGGAGGATCTTGGGAGAAAAGGAGAGATTGCGGAGCTTTAGTCTCAAGATCGCTCTCTTGCTTAAGAGGAAGGACAGTGCCCACACACAGGACAAGCCCTGAGAAAGAACCGTGGCAAGAGCCGCACCCTTTACGCCCCAATGGAACACGAAGATAAACAAGGGATCCAAAATAATATTGGACACTGCGCCGATCAAGACGGAGAGCATAGTGATCTTAGTATAGCCCTGTGCGGTAATGAAGGCATTCATACCCAGTGTTAACTGGACAAAGAGCGTACCCATAGCATAAATCCGCATATAGTCGGATGCGTATCCGATGGTATTCTCACTTGCTCCGAACATGAGCAAAAAGTCCCTGCTCCACAGGAGCAATACAGGGGTCAAAATAGCGGAAAGCACAAGCTGTAGGGTAAAACAGGCACCCAGTGTCTTTTCCGCAGAGGGCATATCCTGCTTGCCCATAAAGATAGAAGATCGGGGAGCACCGCCGGAGCTAACCAAGGCGGCAAAGGCGGATATAATCATAATCAGGGGCATACACACCCCCACACCGGTGAGGGCAAGATTGCCGACCTCCGGAATATGGCCGATATAAACCCGATCAACGATATTATACAGCATATTGATAAGCTGTGCGACCACTGTAGGAAGAGCCAAACGGAAAAGTAGCTTCCCAACAGGGGCCGTACCAAGGAGTTCTTTTTTATTCGATGTCATTGATAGCTTCCTCATATATCCGATTAGAATTTCCCCCGGGGAAGATCCCGGTCAGCAGATGGTATACTCCATCCTGAGACAGAACGCCCCGTTTTAGATCCGTGGGGAGCTCTCCCCTTTCGTCTGATTCGTAATCCGCAAGCCACAAGGGACTGTCATAATACCGAATGAGTTGAGACAGCATATATCGCTGTGTCTCGTCTGTCAGATCCAAACAATTCCTATGCCATAAACAGCTAAGATGATCGTAGTACTGTTCCATCAGTTTGATCCGACAGATCCGATGGGAGAGATCTTCCCTCAGGGACTCAGAAAATAGATCATCCATTATTTCTCCTCCTTAGGAAAGGGTTTTTATGAGAGCCTCGGCACAGAGGATCCCATCTACAGCGGCAGACATGATACCCCCTGCATAGCCTGCACCCTCTCCACAGGGATACAAACCATGGAGATTGCTCTGATAGGAATCATCACGGAGGATCCGTACAGGGGCGGAACTACGAGTCTCAGGAGCAGTAAGCACCCCATTGGGATCGGCAAAGCCCTTTAGCTGGTGATCCAGCTCAACGATGGCCTGTCGCAGGGTGTTTATGATCTTTTCCGGGTACAGATCCCGCAAATCGCAGGGGGTAACACCGGGAATATAAGTGGGTTCTACGTCTCCCAATGCGGTAGTAGCTCTGCCGGCAAGGAAATCTCCGATGGTCTGAACCGGCGCATGGTAGTTATTGCCACCTAAGGCAAAGGCCTTTTCTTCAATGGATTCCTGCCAGAACATACCGGACAGAGGGTGGCTGTCGGGGAAATCCTTAGGCTTCAAGGTGACTAAGAGGGCGGCATTGGCATTTTCTCCACCACGGTCACTGTAGCTCATGCCATTGGTAACCACTCTCCCCTCCTGGGATGCGGCGGCCATCACAAAACCACCGGGACACATGCAGAAGGTATAGGCACTGTTACCGTCGGGGAGGTGGACATTGAGCTTATAATCTGCAGGAGGGATCCCCTTGCAGCGGGGTCTGCCGTACTGCGCCAAGTCAACTGCAGACTGCTTATGCTCAATGCGTACACCCATGGAGAAGGGCTTTTGCTCCATGGGAATACCCATAGCAAATAAACTGCGATAGGTATCACGGGCGCTGTGGCCGATGGCAAGAATGACTTCCTCACAGGGGATGGTATAGGACTCTCCCTTTTGCTCATAGTTCACAGCGGTAATACGATCATCTTGGGTATGGATTCGAGTAACCTTTGCCCCGAAACGGATCTCTCCACCGAGAGAAAGGATACGGTTGCGTAAGTTAACGACCACTTCCTGCAGAATATCCGTGCCTACATGGGGCTTGGCATCATAGAGGATCTCCTCTCTCGCACCGGCCTTTACAAACTGATGGAGAACCCAACGGATACGCTCATTCTTGGTGCCGGTGTTCAGCTTGCCATCAGAGAAGGTGCCTGCGCCCCCTTCTCCAAATTGGATATTGGATTCGGGATCCAGGGGGCCACCACTGCGGAAACGGGAAACAGCCTCCATACGCTCCTCTACAGCCTGTCCACGCTCCAGTACGATGGGCTTTAAGCCGGCCATAGAGAGCACCAGCGCCGCAAAAATCCCGGCAGGCCCAAATCCAACTACCACGGGACGGAGGGTAGAATTACATTTGGGAACTTTGTAATAATAGGGTTCCTCATAGGTGACCTTTTTGTTGCGGAGCTGTTTGACAAGCTGACGTTCTCCCTTGCGAAGGGTGACATCTACGGTATAGACCCAGGACAGCTCCGGCTTTTTCCGTGCATCAAGAGATCGCTTATAGATCTGCAGGGTAGAAATATCCGATGAGCGTACTTTCAGAACCTGGGCGGCGCAATAGCACAGGGTATTTTTATCATGCTCCGGGGGTAAAATAATATCTCTGATTCGGATCATAGGGTTCCTCTCAATTCTCCTGCAAGGTGGCCGGAAGACCATGCCCATTGCAGATTATAGCCACCGCAATCCCCATCAATATCCAGAACCTCACCTGCGGCATAGAGACCGGGGCACAGACGACTCTCTAAGGTTCGGGGATCAAATTCTTCTGTACGGATGCCACCTGCGGTGACCTGTGCCTGTTCCATGCCCATGGTACCCAGTACGTTAAGGGTAAGGCTCTTGCACATGCTCACCACTCGGTCTAAGGCATATACGCTCTGCAGGGGTTGTTCTAAAGAGATCCCACAGCCACGGACAATGGTTCTTCCCAAACGATTGTGAAGAAGTCCTGTAAGCAGATCCTCTGCCTTTAATTCAGGCATGGACGCAATACGCTCCCGGAGGAACTCCATGATTTCTCCCTCTGTTAGGTCGGGAAGCAGATCGATCTCCAATTCTCCCCCAACTGCCCCACGGGACAGCTCAAATATCACAGGGCCACTGACACCGTAATCCGTGAATTGGAGCTCTCCACACTTTACGATCCTGCCATATTTCACACGGGCTTCACAACGGACACCCTTTAGAGAGCGCACAAGGTTGGTGTCGGTCTTCATCTGGACTAAGGAAGGATACAGCTTGGTGCGACCGTGACCGAAGGAGGAAAGGAGTTTGTATCCCATTTCCGTTCCCCCTAACTTAGACCCGGCAAGGCCGCCGGCACAGATGATCACTGCATGGGCTGTGAATTCTTCTTCGGCAGTTTTGGCATAGAAGAGATCCTTTTTCTTCTTTAAAGAGAGGATCTCTCGCCCTGCTAAAATCTCTACATTAGCCCGCTGCTCCAGAGGGAGGCGAAGAACATCCAGAACGCTGTTGGCGCTGTCACTGTAAGGGTAGACTCGACCGGATGATTCTGTTACGGTCAAGAGTCCCAAAGATCTGAAAAACGCAAGAGTCTCTTGGGTGCCAAACTGCTCCAAACAATAGGTGCAGAACTCCCTCTGTTCTCCGTAATAATGGGACGGATCCAAATGGACGTTTGTGAGATTGCAACGGCCGTTCCCTGTAGCAAGGAGCTTACGCCCCATACGACTCTGCCGTTCCACTAAAACAACCTGATTTTCTGGTTGATTCGATGCAGTCAGTGCCGCCATCATGCCGGAGGCGCCACCACCGATGATCAGAATTTTCATAGGAAAACAGTCCTTTACATGTTTTATCGGTAGTATTATACTCTAAAACCGAAAATATGGCAAGGGTCTTCTTGACAGTATGGGAATTTTTCGATATGATAAAGGGAAGGAGTTGATAATTATGAATATGAATGAAGTCATTGCAAGGATCAACGAGCTGGCTCGTATTGCCAAGACCCGTTCCCTCACCCCGGAGGAGGAAACAGAACGAGCCGACCTCAGACAAAGATATATTGCATCCGTTCGGGCAAATCTCAGAGCGCAACTGGATAATACCTATGTGGTAGACGAAAAGGGAAACAAACGTTCCCTGAAGGAAGCCAACGAGAAAACATCTCACTAAGGAGGGGCACTATGAAACGATTCTTAGCCCTATGTCTTATTCTTGGGATCTTAACGGGTATGCTTCCCTCCGCCTTGGCTGTTTCTAAAGAAGAAGATGTAGTAGTCTATACAGAAGACGATTATGTGACCGCCGACCTCATGTGGGAGGATATTCATGCCACACAGGAGCTCATGGAGAACAGAAAAGCCACTGCAAAGCAGACCACTGAGGCCATCGTTTCCCAAATTACCTCTTCTGCCTACTATGCAGAAGGTAGCCTGACCCGCAATGGAGAATATATTTTCTGGGAGACCGTAGACGGGATCCCCTGCGGATATTCCCCCCGTCTGGCCCGGATCGGGAAAGAGGCCACTCCTTTGGAGGGTTACGATGTGGATTCTGCACCCACCGTTCTTACCTCTGACTATTCCAAACGAGGGGGGTATCCCCAATCCACCGATGTTTATCTGATACAGCCCTATTACGGCATTGACAGTTCCTTTACCGAACAGTATGAAGAAGAGGCGGAAAATATCGCACAAGCAACCGGCGGTACTGCCACGATATACCGCACTACCTCCGCCACCATTGATGCCATCGCTGATGCCATGGAAGAAGGTGCTGTGGTGATCTTTGACAGCCACGGTGATACCGACTATATCAATGGGGAAGATTACGTCTCCCAGGCGAACAGTTCTTATCTCTGTCTACAGACAGGAACCGGACTGACCTCTCAGGACTATACGGCTGTAACCGGAAATTTCGGTACCTACTACCATGCTTTCTACGGCGGATCCTATAAAGATCTGAAATATTACTGTGTGGACGGTACTGCCATTGCAAACCACATGGAGAAAAAGGCTCAAAACAGCCTTCTGTGGATGGCTATTTGTCTCGGCATGGCTACAGAGGGACTCCATGCTCCCCTCCGCAGTAAAGGGGTCGAGGTTGTCTACGGCTACAGCCAATCCGTTACTTTTGACTACGACTACCTCTGGGAAGAGGCCTTCTGGTCCCGGATGAAAGCAGGAGCTACTGTGGCAGACGCCATTTCCTACATGAAAGACACAGTAGGACTATGGGATTGGTGTCATTCTTCTTCCTACGACACTATAACAGAGGCAAGAGAAACGTACTGTGCATTCCCCATCGTTGTATCCTCCGAAGATGTCTATCCCGGTCACGGCAATGTAGACGATCTGCAGACCGTCAAATCTACATATACCGTTTTAGCACCCTGCACCCATGCAACCTGCACAGCAGTTGCCTATTTAGCACCTACCTGTACTGCAGATGGTAATATTGCTTATTACCGCTGTAATTCCTGCGGAGCCATGTATTCCCATGAGAATTTGGAAGATCGATTGACCCCGGAAGATATCCTTATCCCTGCCACAGGTCATAGCTTTGATACGGTAAATGTGATTAAGCCTGCTACTTGCATAGAAAGCGGTACTACAGTCTATACCTGCACCACTTGCTCGTACAGCTATACGAGTATCGCTGCGAAATTGGGGCACAACTTTGTCTCCGGTTTCTGCAGCCGATGCAATATGCCCCAACCGGTTGCTATTCCCTTTGAGTACGGGGATAGCGGTAGCTACATCATTGCCGCCAAGGTCAATGGCGTCTACTACGCCTTTCCTAACGCC
>JAZREB010000434.1:0-2252 GCA_045660585.1 Faecousia sp.
CTACCGCAGGGGCAAGACCCTGTCCGAGATCGCAGAAAAGCGCCTGAGTGCCATCCGTGATTTTGCAGAATTCGGTTCCGGCTTCAAAATCGCCATGCGCGATCTGGAGATCCGCGGTGCCGGCAACCTCTTAGGCGCAGAGCAATCCGGCCACATGGTCTCAGTGGGCTACGATATGTACCTGCGACTGCTGGAAGAGGCCGTTCTGGAAGAAAAGGGAGAAACTCCCAAGCCTCAACTCACCTGCACCGCAGATCTCAGCGTAGAGGCCTGCATCCCCAACTATTACGTCCCCACAGTGGAACAGCGAATGGATCTGTACCGCCGTATGGCAACGATCCGTAATCTGGCCGATGCCGATGAGCTCTTAGACGAGATCGCAGACCGTTTCGGCGAACCTAACGCAGGGGTCAAGAATCTAATTAACATTGCCCTCCTACGGGCAGAATGTGCCGCTTTGAGCATTTCGGAGATCCGTCAATATGCAGGTGCCCTCCACTTCAAGCTGGAAACCATGGATCTCCTGGAAAAAATCGACAAAGCCGAACAGCAACCCTATTTCCGCAAACGTCTCAGCCTGTATACCAAGGAAGACTCCCTTTTTGTCAAACTTCTGATCCCCAAGGACAAGGATCCTCTTAAGGAAGCCCGCTACCTTATGACCATCTTCCGGAAGGAGACGAAGGACTAAAAATATTTACAATTTTTTCAGGAAAAACCATTGCTTTTTCTTATTCCTACGGTATAATATTTGTGAGACTATTCAGAGCCCTTCTCGGCTCTCCGTATACAGTGTCACATGACACATAACATGCACCGTTCATAGAGTTTAAAGGAGTATATCATGGGAAAATTCGAAAAGCAAAATCGTCCCGGTGCCAACCCCCGTTCCTATTCCTCCGGGGGAGGCTCTTCCCGCCCCGGAAAGTACGAGGCACCTAAAATAAATTGTAGCAAAAAGAAGAAAAAGGGCAACAACAAGGTTCTCTGGATCGTTCTGCTGAGCCTTCTGATCGTTGGCGTAGGTGTCGGCTGCACTGCCGGTGCTTCTATCTTCAATATTTTTGGCGGAGGGAAGGATCCCATCGGCAAGAACATCTTAGACAACGTCTATATTGCCGGTGTCAATGTAGGCGGACTGGAAAAGGAAGCCGCATTGGATCTGCTGATGCAGAGCTATCCCCCTGTAAGTGCCCCCGCTACCAATGCAGACGGTGAGCAGGAGCCGATCCTGGCTCGCATTTACGAGAACAACAACATGAACATTCGGATCTTCTCCACACCGGAAGAGCTCCGTCTGTATCAGGGTGGTTCCATTCCCTCTTCCGAGTTGCCTGTAGACATCTACGGCAAGCCCATGGAAGAAGAACCCACCCCGACCACCCAGCCTACGGAGGAGACTACAGAAGAGACTACCTCTCAGGCTTCTGAGGAGAGTACCCGTCCTTCTACTCAGCCCGATCCGGATTCCGTCCCTGTGACCGAGGACGGCACCCCTTATATCCTGGACAAGACCATTGTCCTGCCTGCCTCTCAGGTAAATCTGACTCTGGATCTCACCGCCGCTGTGGACCTTGCCTACACCCTGGGCAGAGAGACCGAGGCTCCGAAGAATACCGACCGTATCGATGTATCCCTGCAGTCCTGCCTGACAATGGACGATGCCTATATTCGTGATGTACTGAACAGCACATACGAGGACACCCTGTTAGAGGGCGCGCAAACCACCGTAGAAAAGTCCAAGACCACCATCGTAAAGACCGAAGAATCCGGCTCCAAGGAAGAACAGGTAGATTGCCTGATCGTTACCTTCGGTACCCTGAGCCGTAAGTTAGATACCACTGCTCTGTACGACGAGATCCTGTCTGCCTATTCCGCAGGTATCTTTGATCTCTACATTAAATATGCCGAAGAGCTCCCCACTCCCCTGGATCTGGACGAGCTGTATAAGTCCAACAATTGCGTTGCTCCCGTCAACGCCCTGTGTGACGAAAAGACCTTCGCCATCACCCCCGAAAAGAACGGCTACGGTTTCCTCATGTCCGATGCTGTTGCTCTGGCACAAAACGCAAAGCCCGGTGATCAGATCACCCTAACACTCACCGATTTGGAGCCCCAGCACACCAAGGAGACTATGGAAGAGGTTCTCTTCAGCGACATTCTGGGTAGCTGTATCAGCCCCCACGTCTACAATCCCACCCGTACCCACAATCTGGAGCTTGCCGCCCAGGCCATTAACGGCACCATCCTCC
>JAZREB010000435.1:0-1054 GCA_045660585.1 Faecousia sp.
CCATGAACGCATGACCCAGACTTATGCAGACATGGTCTATTCCGTGGAGCCTAAGGTAGACGGTCTGTCTGTGGCGCTGGAATATATAGACGGTGTATTTGTCCGCGGTGCTACCCGTGGAGACGGACAGGTGGGAGAGGATGTAACAGAGAATCTGAAAACAATCCGTTCTGTCCCTATGGAGATCCCCAATGCCCCCAAACGACTGGTAGTGCGGGGTGAGGTATTTATGGCTCGCAGTGTCTTTGAGTCCCTGAACGAAAAACGGGAACAGGAAGGAAAGCCCCTCTTTGCCAACCCCAGAAATGCCGCCGCAGGCTCTCTTCGGCAGTTGGATCCTGCAGTTGTAGCAGAGCGAAAGCTGGATATTATGATTTTTAACCTTCAGCTTGCAGAGGGAATGGAATTTAAGACCCATGGTCAGACCATTGAGTATCTGAAGGAATGTCGGTTTAAGACCATTTCTTATACCCTGTGCGATTCCCTCCAAGGGGTGCAGGATATGATAAACAGTATTGGGGAGAATCGGTATGACTACCCCTTTGACATTGACGGTGCGGTGGTGAAGGTCAATGATCTTGCTCAGCGGAAGGTTTTCGGCAGTACTACCAAGTGTCCCCGTTGGGCTTGCGCCTTTAAATATCCCCCGGAGGTCAAAGAAACCGTGGTCAGAGATATTGTGGTACAGGTTGGTCGTACCGGCGTTCTCACCCCCAAGGCGGTGGTAGAGGCTGTCCGTCTGGCAGGTACCACCGTTACCAATGCCACCCTTCACAATCAGGATTTTATTACGGATAAGGATATCCGTATCGGGGATACGGTACGGATCCGTAAGGCAGGGGAGATCATCCCGGAGGTTCTGTCTGTTGTGACGGAAAAACGGCCGGAAGGGACGGTTCCCTATATCCTGCCTACGGCTTGCCCTGTATGCGGTGCTCCCACCCAACGGGATGAAGAGGGTGCCGCACTGCGGTGCACAGGTGCCCAGTGTCCCGCACAGCTCAGCCGAAACATTGCCCACTTTGTATCCCGTGGGGCAATGGATATTGAAGGC
>JAZREB010000436.1:0-3001 GCA_045660585.1 Faecousia sp.
CTCCCTTTACACAAGGGAGCCTTAAGAAAGCCCCTACCACAATTGGGAAACAGTTCGACAAACGGGAATTTGAACCGCAAATCACAGCTTAAGGGCCGATGTCCTCATCGGCCCACGCAGTTGCCACAATGAAAGGAGTGATGTGATGGAATGTGTTAGGTATGTGACCCTGGGGGAGGTTTTGGAGGGAGCAGATGCTTTGCTCCCCAACAGCTTCTCACGGGAAGAGAAGGTCAGATGGCTCAGCTCCTTTGACGGGCGGATCTACAGAGAGATTTTCCGAGTCCATGAGGGGGCTCCTCCTTCCTTTACGGGATACGAGGCCTTTGGGCTCAGTCGTACCATGCTGGTGCCGGAGCCTTTCGGCATGGAGCTGTATTTAGCCTATTTGGAGAACATCATGGATCACTATAACGGGGATACCGCCAGATACAATAACTCTCTGGATCGGGTGTCTGTCCTGGTTCGGGAGTTCTCCCGCTGGTATCACCGTACCCACCGCCCCCTTGGGGACAAACGAAAATTCTGGTAAAAGGGGGCAGATTCCATGGATTTTATAAAAAAGAGACAGATTTCCCAAAATATGACGGTGTATCGTGGCTTTTCCGGCTACTGTCCCCGAATCCGTTGCGGAAAAACCCAATGGTTCCGAGAGGAAAATCTATCCTCCCGTTTTCATCCTCTCCTGTGCCCTCGTGAGCGTAGGCGGAAGCTGTGGGACAGCTCTGTCCGTGCTTTGGGCAATTCGGGTGGGCTCATGACTTTGCAGGGCAATACCCTACACTACGGAGAAAATGCTCTGGAGCTCCCCTTAGAGCCGGGGGAAAAGTCCTTGCTTCCCTTCGGCGCTTATGTCATCGTTGCACCGGATATGGTGTGGGTCAATACGGTGGAGGGCACCTTCGGCTCCTGTACCCACAGGGAGGAATTTGAGATACCCCTTGGCATTGTCTGGTGTGATAGGACGGGAGAGCCCTTAGAGGCTGTGATCTCTTCTGCCGAAGCCCCGGAAAACAGGGAACAGTACTGGCTATGCCCGGAAAAGGGAGAGCAAACCCTTATGGTCTATTCCCATGAGGCTTATACATGGGTTCCCGTAGAGCCTACCTATGTCCGTTTGCAGGGCGACGGCATCGGCAAGCCCTTTCCTCCCGGTAGTCGGATCCTGGTGGAGGATTGCCCCGACCTTGCTCCCGTTGTGGGAACCGGTCTGTGCCCTGTGTATGACAGCGGTCGGGACTATTTGGTGCTCCAAGGGAGGATCCGGGCTGTCAGGGTAGAGACGGAGACTCTCCAGTTCCGCCTGACCGCCCCTGTGCCTCTTATGGATCACCTGATCTGCCACGAAAACCGTCTGTGGGGTTGCCGTTACGGACGGGATCACGACGGAAATTTCGTCAACGAGATCTATGCCAGCGCCCTTGGAGATTTTTCTAACTGGTACAGCTTCCGCGGACTGACCTCGGACAGCTATGTTCTGTCCTTGGGGGAGCAGGGAGCCTTTACCGGGGCTGCGGTGGTTGGTGGGTATCCTGTGTTCTTTAAAGAGCACAGCATCCACAAAATCTACGGCACCCGTCCTGCCTCCTATCAGCTCAGATCCACCATTTGCCCCGGTGTGGCACCGGGGAGCCACAAGAGCATGGTACATACGGAAGACGGCCTCATGTATCTGGGGACACAGGGCTTTTACTGCTACGACGGCTCCATGCCGGTGAAAATCAGCAAGGATTTAGAGGGTCAGACCTATACACAGGGGGTGGGTGGAGCTTTAGGCAGTGTTTACTACTGCTCCGTACTGGAAAAGGACGGTACCCCGGTGCTCCTGACCTACGACAGAGAAAACCGCCTGTGGCACCGAGAAACCGGTGTACGCCCCTTGGAATTTGCTGAAGCCAAGGGGGTTCTCTATTACAGAACCGCCACCCCGGGGCTCTATGCCATCGGTTCGGATGTGGGAGACTATGCAGAAGGGAAGGTCTCCTGGCAGGCAGAAACCGGCCTCCTACGGGAAGAAAAGCCCTATGAGGGCTATTTCACAGGGCTGAGACTTCGGGTATCCGGGGAGGCGGGGAGCCGTCTGACAGTTTATGCCGAATATGATTCCCGTGGTGCCTGGGAGCCCTTGGGAACCGTAAGCGGCGGCAGATTGGGGAGCAGAGACGTTCCCTTTTCCATCCGCAAATGCGACCACCTGCGGCTGAAGCTCTGTGGCATTGGGGATATGACGGTACACACCATGACACTTGTAATGGAGGGATGACAATGCATTTGGAAAAGCCCCGTCTCAGCCCCGAAGGGGATCTGAAAAGCCGATTGGAAACCATGGAACGGTATCTGTACCGTCTGGTTTTGGAATTGGAGATCATATTAGAAACATTGGAAGGAGACAGTGAAAATGGGAAAAACCTATGATCCCAATGTGGATTATATGCAGAAAATGGAAGAGGCCGCCTCCAAGGGTGACTACGAGCAGGCGGCCTATTACGAAGAAAAGCGAAATGAAAAAATCAAAGGGGAGGGCTTGAGCCAATACAGCCTGACCCACAAGTACGAGGCCTATCTTCCCGTGACCACGGAGAAGAAAATGGCGGATATCTTAAAGAAGTTAGACTCCCGTGAGCCCTTTTCCTACGACATCCGTGGGGACAAGCTCTACGCCCAATATCGGGATCAGTACACCAAGGCAGGGGATCTGGCAAGACAGGAGGCTGTGGCACAGGCTACTACCTTGACAGGGGGCTACGGCAATTCCTACGCCATGACCATGGGACAGAGCGCCTATGACAAGGAGATGGAACATCTGGAAGATCTGATCCCAGAGCTCTACGACAGAGCAAAGGAGAGCTACGATGCAGAAGGGGAAGGTCTCTTGGATCAGTACGAGACCCTTGCCAAGGAGCTGGAGCGTGAGAGAGATGCCGCCCTCGCCCAAGAGAAGCTGGATTACGAAAAGGAGCAGGGTGCTCTGAAGCTGGAGGCAGACCGCCTCAGTGCCACC
>JAZREB010000437.1:0-4512 GCA_045660585.1 Faecousia sp.
CTCCCCATTACCCGGAAAAAGTCGGTCTGTGGCCGTACTATAAGGAAATTTTATCTTTATAACAGAATAAAAATGCTGTATCCACCTGACTCACAAGTCCGAGGATACAGCATTTTTAATTATTCCATTGCTCTATTTAGAATGGTCATAGGATCATAAATAAAATCGGTCGCTCCGGCTTCGATCAATTGCTGTTCACTGCGAAATCCCCAGGTAACAGCAAGGCAGGGGAGTCCTGCATTTTTTGCAGTAAGAACATCCACCTCGGAGTCACCAACGTAATATGCATTCTCTCGTGAGATTCCAAGCTGTTCCAGAGCGTAGTCTACCATATCCGGCGCAGGCTTCCGTGGCATATCTCCGGACTCACCCAGAGCAATATCTATCCAATCTGCAAAGAACAGCTCCCGCAAATTTTTAACAAAGGGATCTGCTTTGTTAGATACGATAGCCATGGGCACACCCCCATTTTTGCAAGCAGTGAGCAGTTCCGTGATCCCTGTATAGGGATGGGTCAAATCATGGTAATGTTGGCTGTAATGCTCCTTCATTTTCTTTAAGACCAACTGCACCGTTTCATCCGTCGCACCATGAGGTAGAGCATTGCGGATCAGCATACCCAATCCGTTTCCAACAAAGGAATTGACCTCTTCCAAGGTTCTCTCGGCATAGCCAAACTCTCTGAGCGCATAGTTGGTACTCTGATGTAAATCACCGATAGTATCCAATAAGGTACCGTCTAAGTCAAATATTAGGGCTTTCATTCCGTGTCCTCCGATTCAAAGTTGGCAAGGGGATTGGCCATTGCCGCAATTTTAAGCTCCGTATTTTCGATATGAGTATATATCTCCGTAGTATTCAAATGCTCATGCCCAAGAACTTCTTGTACAGTTTTTACATCAACACCATTGGATAACATCAGTGTGGCGGCTGTATGGCGAAGTTTATGGGCAGAATACTGCTCCGGATCCAAGCCGGCGGCAAGCATATGCTTTTTGACCAATCGATGAACCGCTGTTACCGTGATCCGATTATGATTACGGGATCCAAAGAGTGCTTGATTATCTGTGAGAATGATCCGATTCCGTTCCGGAAGATAATCTTCTATAGCTTTCTTACAAGCTCCACCGAAATAGACGATCCGTTCCTTATTGCCCTTGCCTCGAACACGGATCCGATCTTCGTAAACATCACTGCGATTCAAGCCCACCAATTCGGATCTACGGATCCCGCAATTCAGGAACAGCATAAGGATCGCATAATCTCGGGTAGCATTCTGACCCTCAACCGCCCGTAATAACCGCTGAGATTCCTGCAGTGTCAAATATTTGGGCAATGACTTCCGTATCTTAGGAAACTCCACATCTTTTACAGGGTTTTCGGAAAGCTCTTTTGTGCGAACAGTAAGGTATTTATAAAAGGATTTAATAGAGCTTAATTTCCGGGCTCTGGCAGCCGCCCCGATCCCTTTCCCGGAATCATGGGATCTGTCATTTGCGAGGTAGGAGAGGAAATCAAAAACATCACTTAAGGTAATTTTAGAAATAAAGTCTAAATCAACACTTAGAATCGGAATATCATCCAAGGGAGTATGATACGGCATCTCTTTGCGCATTAACATCACAAAACGGAGAAACATCCGTAGATCCAGATAATATTCCGATATTGTCTTAGGGGATTGCCCTTTTATCGTCTCGTGATATGATAAGAACTCTCTCAAAATTTGCGGACAATCATTGTATCGTATCATTCTATCGCTCCATCCTTACCAAAAATCGTATACTCAGCCGTTAAGGTTTTCTCTCTATCTTCGCCATCGTCTACATAAATATGTTTTTCAAACTTTATATCATTATAACATAGACATACATCCATAAAATACATAAATATTCCAATATCTATTCGATTATAATAGCTAACGGCCGCAGTGGGCATAATGCCTCGTTTCCCGGGTTTTTTATAACGATAGACCAGTAGGGAAGTGCCTGACTGTTCTACATACCACGGCTGGGTATTGCACGCACTGGGAGCAAATCCTACGATATTTGTAACACCATCAATGGCTTCCCCTTGCCAAATTTCAGACACATCTTTTCTTTTACTTTTAAACATATCTTTACGGAACTTTTTATCATCGGATATTTTGCGAATAGCTATCATGATGACATAGTCCAATCCGTCATATGTCGGCTCATTGGTTTTACCAATGCCGAACCAGAGCGTGCCAATATTTTTAGAGACCAAATACAGATCCAATTGCTGTCCAAGGTACCCGATATTCGCGAGATAATTTTCTTTTTTCTCACTATAG
Source organism: Faecousia sp. (assembly GCA_045660585.1). Classification (GTDB taxonomy): domain Bacteria; phylum Bacillota; class Clostridia; order Oscillospirales; family Oscillospiraceae; genus JAZOXB01. Next base: position 2,312 of record JAZREB010000437.1, read on the forward strand.
AGTAAAATACAATATTCCTGGCCGCGAGTACACGTAGTATCCTGTGCCGGCACGATCCGTATTGCAGTACGGATATCGGGAATCAAGGGAGTCAATTGATCGTAGGCAGAATAAATCTCTTGCAGTTCCACAGGAGAAATAGATTCATCTTCTAAATTTCGAAACAGGTGAAAAGATTTTCTCTTAAAAATCATAGGATATAAACTAAGATCCAACATAAAAACACTCCAAAAGTAAATTAAGTACAAAAGTACCGGAAAGAACGTATTTTTAAATAAGAAGTCATTTTAGGCGGTAAATTTCCTCATAAAACCCGTAAACCCCATTGTGACCCCTTGACTGCATTTATTATATCACAAATTTGCAGAAAACGCAACAAAATTTTTATTTTGTTGCGTTGCGACAAGTCGCAATAAACACCGCAAGGGCGCAACAAAATACTCTTTTTGTTGTCGTTTGCGGTGGCGCGCTCTGACTGCGTTGTAGGACAGCTTCCCTCCTTTCTCCATGATGCAACCATCCTACCACAGAACCACCCCATCTGTCAACTCAGAATTGACAGATTACGCCCTATTTCGCCGCTTTTTGTACTTTGCCCGGAGTGCCGCGTCTGCCATTGCATAAATCAAGGTAGTCGAATCGTACTTGTGATTGAGCGCCTTTTTTACACGGCCAATATCGCCATACCTTTCCAAGAGATCTACAGCATACACCTTTCGAAAGCTATGCGGCGCCACATTCTGTGGCAACCTGAAAGCACGAGCGGCGCGTTTCAAATCAGCCCACACGGCTTGTCTCGACCTGTGCTTCTTTGGATCCGTACGACTTTCGAACACATAGATCTTACCGGCAGCAGCCCGCAAATCCTCCAACAGTTCACGAGGTAAACCAACAATTTTCCGCTTGCCGGTCTTACTCTCGGTTACCCAAAATCGGCTTGATAGCTGTGCTGTTTTGAGGGATAATACATCCGAAATTCGCAAACCCGTGTGTAAACTCACGCGTAATACTAACCGATTTACCGGAGTCAGCAGTGACAAAACCTGCTCCACCTCTCGTTGCAATAAATATTCCGTTTTCATATCAAATTCCTTTCGCAACTTTTACGGGGACACTTTCGCGCCCCCGTAACCAAATTTTCCTTGATATTACTGGGATTTTTCGTCGACTTGACAATCCGAAAATTGTAAATTCGGATTTTGTCGCCCTTCGGCGCCCAAATCCAGAATTTTGCCGACGCCCCTTGTAATTACCAGACCCAAGTTTGCGCCCTCTACCTCAAAGGCGTAAGCGTCAGGACAAGCCTCTAAAATATCATAGTACGACCAATCCCAATACGTGACCACAGGAGTCTTTAGCGCGCCGCCACTATAGAACCACCTCCCCCCTATTTTATCCGTCTGTTTCGTCAAATACTTAGTGCAATAACCGACAGCGGCGGCACGCTCTCCGTACAATTCTATAGCCGTGGTAAAACCATACGACCAATCAGCGATATTATATACGATTCTGGCGCCCTCGCTCAGCAATCGCGTACGCTCTTGCTGACTTCGGGGCTTCCTTGGGCGCTTCCATCCGTCAGCGTCCAATGTGCCAGAATCCACAAAACCAATATCGCAATCACTGAAAAAACCGTGAAAATGCACAGCTCCATCCTTGTGATGTTCCGGCACCAAGATATACGATAGACCCTTACGGCGTACGCGATTATCTAACCAAGCTCGAATACGCTTGACTATGCCCCCGATGTCATACCTATCTACGGACTCTGCACTAAATGTAAGCGTAACGAAGAATCTAAAGTCAGTGCAGAGGGCATAGTCACGCATTCGAGCCGCCGCCCGGCGCCGAGACCGCGCCGCATTTGTGGCGCTGTTCTTTTTGCGCTCCGCTTCGCTTCGCACACGCGGCGAGGATCTGTCAGATAAATCGGACAGTTCCCAGCCGCTCTCTCTGAAGATCGGACGTGTTGCAGATAGCAATTCCCACGAACCATCTGGATAAGTTTTCTTCCGAGAATAATACGATATATCACTTTCAGAATGAGTAAATATTGACACATTATCAGACAGCATGACGACATACTGTCCTATTATCAAGTAGAGCCGCCCTTGGGCGGCTATCTCTCGCAGACCTGCGAACCCTAACCAAAATATCAAGCTATAGCAATGCTTAGCAATGCTTAGCATTGCTTCGCTCGC
>JAZREB010000438.1:0-6272 GCA_045660585.1 Faecousia sp.
ACAACCGGGGGGAGGCGCTGAGGGTTTCCCCGGATCGTTCCCCCGGTGGTGTCGTTCCCTTTCTCACCGGATGAAAAACCGCCCTCCCCCCGGACCCCCTCCCGGCACTGCGTACCGCTTTCCTTTCCTTTTTCCGGTCGTTTCCTTTGCGTCACTTTTACCATATTTGAAATTTCAAACTGACCTTTCTCTCTCTATTGAGGACAGGGATGGGGGATTGCGCATAAAATTGTCTCATGTTCAAAGGTGATTTTGTTCAAATGTACAGAAGATCCTGAATAGTGCTGAGAATTGTACTATAGATTGGGGAAAATATAGCTTTTTAGAAAAAATTACAATAGATATTGTATTTCCTCTTGTATTTTATTGGTATATATGCTATAATTTAAAGGACTATATTTTGGCAATGTAAGTTCTTACATAATTTTGCACATCCTTGAATACGGGCAAGGCTCTGCAAGATTATGTGGCATGCATCAAACGGGAGGAAGATTATGAAAAAAATCTATGAAAAACCAAAATTGATCTGCGAAGATCTGCAACCGGAGACCATGCTCTGCGGTTGTGACGTCAAAAATCCCAGCTTCAGCGACTTGGAAATGTGTAGCTACACCGTTAAGCCTGAGGGCAGCTACAGTACCTTTGTTCTCTTTGGTGAGAACTGGAGCAACTGTCAGATGCCTGCGGATGCTTTGGCAGGTACGGAGTATCATTATTGCTTCTACGGTCCTGCTGTCAGCATTTTCAGTTCCTAAGGACTTGGTGCGAAAGGAGTGCGTATTATGAGTAAATATAACCTGTTTAAATCGATCCTTGCCCTGGTTCTTACTATGGCAATGTTTGTCTCTATGGTTCCCGGGGCCTTTGCCTCTACAGGCACCGATAGAGAACAGATCGTTGTGAATGCAAGTGATCTTGTAGCTGCCGAGACCGATGAGGCTCAGGCAGAGCGTTACGAAGAGTCCGTTGCTAAGCGTTTGGCTGAAGAATATGGACTGGAAGACGAGGAAGTAGAGGATACCGAATTCGGTTACCTCTCCGACGAGGAACGTAAGGAACTGGGGATCGCTACCCCTCCCACCGTCAATGACGTTGTTACGCCCGACTATGTCTTCCTGAACTTTAATGTCGGTAGTTCTTCCCGTAGAATGAACTGGCAGATGAAAACCTCTTCCACAAAAGATCAGTATTTCTCCCAGAATAAGCAGGGATTCCTGTGTGCCTATTATAATGGCGAGGATGCGTTCCTGTATTCTCCTCTGGAAACGGATCCCATGTATAAGACCGCTCGTCTGAAAGGCTATCAGATGAAGTCCGGCGATATTGCCAGAGTTTATATCGGTAGCTTGAAGGCAAATGCCCTGATCACCAGCGATGGCACTGCTACATTTAACAGTAACTTCTTCATCCATTCCAGCGAAAGTGAGGGTCAATGGACTTTTTTCACAGAGTCTGCCACTAAGCTGACTCGTAAGACCGGTGCTCATGAGCTTACATGGAACATTAAGTCCTCTAATGTAGGTGACACCCTCTACGGTGTCCGTTGGGATGCGATCGAGGAAACTCTCTCCGCAGAGACCCAGATCTACATTGACTACATCTATGTGGGACCCAAGGAGACCGCTCCTGTTAATGTGCAGTATGTTAATGAGAACGATTCCTTGTTGACCCATGGCGACAACTGGGTCGGTTGGGGTAAAAAGGCTATGGCCTGGAGCACCGGTAAAGAGAATACCGACAACGGCGACGGCACCCAGACTATCTGGGGCTGGTCTGTTTACAACAAGGTAAACGACTCCTGGATCGCTACCGGCAAGTTCGTTACCGATCCCTCCACCTATGTCTGCAAGGAAGATACTCGCTTTAAGCTCACCGAGGTCAAGATCCGCAAGGCCGATCTGGATTCCAAGCAGGAATATGACAACGGTGAAAGTACCACAGACGACAAGTACGTTCTGACCATTGACGGCTTTGACACCGCAGAAATGGATCTGGGCGGCTATGGCACTCCCTTGGATGTCTGCATTGTTATGGACCGTTCCGGCTCTCAGGGCGAGTTTGTTGAGAAGATGGATTTCGGTGCAAATAAGAATAGCGTTGATGGTACCACCACTCTTACAAAGTATCTGGAAACCCTGGATAAATCCATGGATCCCGGCTATTATCGCGCTACAGCTTTCCGCCAGCGTAAGGCTGACGGCATTACCTCGAAGGGTATTTCTCAGTATATTTACACCATGCCTCTGCGTTACTACAGAGGAGAATGGCAGATGCAGTGCTTGATTGACTGCACCTGTAACAAAAAAGAAACCCAAACCATAGCCCAGGCTTCTCATCAGAGTTATGGTATCTATCGTTGGAACACTAGCGGTGCACTGCAGTGCTCTCACGTTCAGTGGATCAAGGTAGAGACCGGTTACGACAAGTTCGTAGAGTATCTCAAAAACACTAGCTTTGACGCTTCCTATATGGGTAAAGAATATACCTTTAATGGGAAAACCGAACTTCTTGCATTTTCAGTCGGTGTCAGCCGTCTTGGCAGAACCCAGGAGGCAATTGAAAACTTCCTGGAAAGACTCTACGTCAGCAGCACCTATCTGAAGCCCGGTCAGACCCATACCGTTTCCGTCATCGGCTATGGTCGTACCGTATTTATGTCCGGCTACCCCTATGCAGATGCCAATGGTGGCTATAAGACTACGAATGCTTATGCCGATGGCTCCATTACCTCTAAGGCTATTGACCAAACCACTTACGAAAAAGTCCTTAAGGTTGTGAACAGTCCTTACATCGACGGTGCAACCAGAACGGATGCGGCTTTTCAGGTTCTGTCCGGTGACCGCAGTGATGTTGAAAGAGATGCAGGTAAATCCGGTTCTACCCAGACGAAAACAGATTACCTCCCTGCCAAGGATGAAGCCAATCCGGACGCAAGAAAACGTGTGGTTATCCTTCTGACCGACGGTGTGCCCTCCTCTAACGATGTATGGGATGGTACTGTCGCTACCCAGGCTGTTACGGCATCGGGTAAGCTGAAAAAAGACGGTGTTACCGTTTATACCATCGGTGTTATGGATGGTTTGGACTCTACTGTTTCTACCATTTATAACAACAATAACAATGCCAACAGAGCAAATGACTTCCTGAATACCATGTCTTCCCGTTATAAAGAGGCGACGGCTTGGAATGTGGGCGGCGAACTGACAGTGGGCGAATATTACTTCTCCGATAATGCCGCAGGTAATAATATCGCCGTTCAGATGGAGAATATTTGGGGAGGTAACGCACCGACCTTAACCACCTCCAAGAGCGGCCCTGCTTCTCTGTGGCTCTTAGAGGACTACGGCAGAGAGTGGATGCCCGATTCCAAAGCTACGGTTAAGATCTATGGCGAATCCTATATCGGCAATGGTAAGTACTCCGGCAAGAAGGTTCTCATCGGCGAGCACAAGATCAAGGATCACACCGAGAGCGAGGACATTCCCGGCAACGGCTATATTCTCCACTATTACTACTACGAAGAAGACCAGAGCTTTGCTTACGCGCTCCAGTGGACCGATGCAAAGACCGCTTTCCTCCGTGAGACGCCTATGAATGCCGGCTCGCAGGCAAAGGCAATTTCCGGCACTTTGGACACTTCTCTGGGTTATAAGGTCTATATGGAAATGCCCATTGAGGTTGACCGAAACAACACTCTGGGCGGTAACAACATCCCCCTGACCACGGACATCAGTGGTTGCTATCAGGCAAAGGACGCTTCCGATAAGGAAATGGGCACCAGACTCTTTGAGTACGTTCAGCCCGATGCAAACGTTTCTTGCGTTATTACCGCAAATGCCTATGATTACTTTATTTCCTTAGAGGATTATGTTGCTATTGCAAGTGACAAGCAAACCACCAAGGTCAATGATGTACTCATGGCTATGGCAGGTGTTCCTAAGGATCTGAAGATGGCCAACGATCACGGCCTGTCCAATATGGACTATGTTTCCTTCGACCTGCAACTGAAGAACGAAAGCGGCAATCTCTTGTTCCGTAGAGCAACTAAGTTCCACGGTACGGATTTCAGCATTAAGAACGATAATGGTCAGAACTATGCCGAAGCCTTTAAGGAGGACATTACTCTGACACTGGTTTCTGACATGACTTTTGCATCCCATAATGTGGACTCCTACAATAGAGCACCTTATGCGGATATCCATGTAGAATTGGATCCTACCTATTATGTTCCCCTCTATGCAGTTGCCGACTACGGCGACAACATCACCGTACCTCTGGGTAAGGAAGGGGACAATATCAATAACGTAACTGTTCTCAGTAAGGGCACACTGAATAAGAGCGGAAAGTCCATTACCTTTGTAGCGGATAATACCATTATGAACGGTACCGACGGTGTTTCCTACAGCTACAAGACCAAGTACGCTCCCAAGGGTGCGGAATCCGATGTGGTCTCTCGTAAGGTCACGGTCATCCCTGCAAATGTTGTGGCTTATGACGATAGTGTACTCACCGATGTTCCCGCCAAGACCGAAATGACAGGGGAAAATACCACCCTGAACTATCTTGCTTGGGAAACTGTGGGGAACAAGATCTCTATTGAACAGAGCTACAATAATAGCGCTATCCATGGTTATGACAGCAAGTATGACACCACGGGAGACTTCCATGGTTCTACCAAGATGGTTACCGTAGGGGAGCGCAAGACCGTTGACGAAGAAACCGGCAAGGTAATCAGCAAGGAAACGGATACTGCCCATACCATCTTTACCTTTACCGGTACCGGTTTTGAGATTCTTTCCAGAACCACAGATAATTCCGGCGTCATTATCGCCGAGGTTTTCAGCGGTGATAAGATGCCCGAAAGTGAAACTGCCGCTGAGGGCTCCTTGGTCGCTTCCATCCTGTGTAATACCTACATGGAAGGTGGCAACAATAAGCAGGTTCCTGTGATCCGTTGGGACGCAGAGTCTTACGGAACCTACACTGTCAGATTGATCGCTTATTACAATCCCATTTTCGCATATCGTGCAGACAGCAAGGACGTGCTCACTGCGGAACAGGTCAAGGAAATCCTGGGCTACAGTGACAAGGTAGACTTCACCTATATCCCGGCAGAAGGTGGAAGAGCTACCCGTAAGATCGTACGGTCCTATGATGTTTATATTGACGGTATCCGGGTCTTTAATCCTATGGAAAGCAGTGCGGTTGTGGACTATGTCTACGGTCTGGCAGGTGAGACTGTTTCCGACTTTACCAACGTACAGAACATTGTGATCCGCGATGTATCTAACTGGGACGGAAAAGGAAAGGTTGACGGTATCCTGTATCTATCCGACAGAACAGACGACCCCGAGACCGATAATGACGAAACCCAAGCAGGCCCCAATGACACTACCTCCAGCAAGCTGGAAGGTTATCCCTTGGTTATGGATGGCAACATCACCATCGAAACCGATAAGGCTACCGGGCGTACCTATTACATCGGTGCAGACGGCGAACCCATTAAGGATCCTAAGACCAATGCAGTGATCTTCTCCATGTGGTACACCAAACCCGGTGAAGAGAAGGCAAACTACTGCTATATGGCAGAAAATCCCGATGCTACTGCCGAGAAGCCCTATCTGTTCTTCAACCGTACGGTGATTCGTGATCTTCTGGGTGAAGCAGGAATCTTCTACAGCTCCAGATATAAGAGCTTGGGCGCAAAGACCGAGGTCCAGTTGATGGCCGGCTCCGGTATTGCTTTTTATGTAAATGCTACAAAGGTACACCTTAGTTTGAAGTCTGAGAACGGTAAGGCTTGTACCGTAGAAGCTTACAATGGTTCCTCCTGGGAGGTTGTGGTTTCCAACCTGAGCAGCGCAACCGAAGCGTTCTATGACTTATCTAAGTATGTTAAGAACGGCAGCTTGATTATTAAGAACAACGGAGCAGAAGGCAGTGTGCTGTCTCTGGTTCATATTAAGACAAGCGGAGCTTCCGAGGCAAGTGTAGCTTCTGTTGATAAGACATTGGCATACTGCGCCGCGAAGGCATTTGAGACTCCTGTTGATTCTGTTGTAACCAATGAGCTGAAGCTGAGCCACTCTCTGAATCTCCGGAGCAATATCAGCATTAACTACATCGTTGCAAAGTCTGCACTGGAAGGCTACGAATTCTACGAGCTCACCGCAGAGGTTGCAGGAAAGACCTATGAGATCGGCGGAGTAGAAAAGGGGAACTACGTTTACTTCATCTTAGAGGGGCTCAATGCCGCTATGATGAATGATAAT
>JAZREB010000439.1:0-9197 GCA_045660585.1 Faecousia sp.
ACCGGTACTCTCGCCGGAACCGAAGAAACCGCCGGTCTTCTTGCGAAGCTCTCTTAAATCAAGACGCAGACGGCAGCACATGGAACGAACATCAGAGGGTTCCATATCGGAGTTGATGTAATTGGAGAAGTAGGGAGTGCCGTACTTGGCAGTCATTTCGTACAGCAGCTTGTTGTTCTCGGTCTCGCTCCAGTCGAAGTCACGGGTGATGGAGTAGGTGGGGATGGGATACTGGAATCCACGGCCATTAGCATCGCCCTCGATCATGATCTCGATGAAGGCCTTGTTCACCATACGCATCTCCTCGACGCAATCGCCGTAAGTGAAATTCATCTCCTTGCCGCCCACGATGGCCGGCATATTCTCCATATCCTTCGGCACGGTCCAATCCAACGTGATGTTGGAGAAGGGAGCCTGAGTACCCCAACGGGAGGGAGTATTTACGCCGTAGATGAAGGACTCAACGCACTTCTTGACCTGGTCATAGGACAGATTGTCAACCTTAACAAAGGGTGCAAGGTAGGTGTCGAAGGAGGAGAATGCCTGTGCCCCTGCCCATTCGTTCTGCATAATGCCCAGGAAGTTGACCATCTGATTGCACAGGGAAGCCAGGTGCTTAGCGGGAGCAGAGGTGATCTTACCGGTAACGCCGCCCAGACCGTCCTCGATGAGCTGACGGAGGGACCAACCTGCGCAGTAGCCGGTGAGCATGGACATGTCGTGGATGTGGAGGTCAGCATTGCGGTGTGCATTTGCGATCTCGTCATCATAGATCTCGCTGAGCCAGTAGTTGCCGGTAATAGCGCCGGAGTTGGACAGGATCAGACCGCCGACGGAATAAGTAACGGTGGAATTTTCCTTTACGCGCCAGTCCTGTACATTAACATAGCTGTCAACCAGTTCCTTGTAGTCCAGGATGGTGGACTTCATGTTGCGGAGCTTTTCACGCTGACGGCGGTAGAGGATGTATGCCTTGGCAACATCGTCATAGCCTGCACGGATGAGAACGGACTCAACGCTGTCCTGAATGTCCTCTACAGCGATCTTCTCGTCCCGGATCTTGGGCTCGAAATCTGCGGTGACCTTCAGTGCAAGGAAATCGATCACGGAATCGTGATACTGCTTTTCTACGGCGTCAAATGCCTTCTTAAGAGCTACGTTGATCTTGTCGAGATCAAATTCTACTACGGTGTCGTTTCTTTTAATAACTTGATACATGGTAATCATCCTTTCTGTAATGTATAGTCTAAATTCCTCTAAGGTGGGTGTTTGGAATATATGAACCGGCGATTGCCAGATAATGTTCCAACTCAGATGTTTCCGGTGCGTGGAGTCCGGGGCAGAGAATGTCACCCGAATCTACGAAGCACTGGAGATAGTAGGCCTTGGCTCCTTGAAGCCAGCGACCGATTCCATGGAAATCCTCAGGGCTGTGGAATTCTGCCACGACTGTGGTGCGGAACTCGTAGTCTACCCCGCAGGAACGGATCAGATCCACACTCTCCCGAATTTGGGGCAGGATCCCTGTAGCACCGGCGGTACGTTCGTACTTTTCCGGGCTGTTCTTAATATCCATAGCAATGTAATCAATGAGACCTTTTTGTAACAATTTCTCAAGATCTTGTGGTCTACTGCCGTTGGTATCCAACTTGACCCCAAGACCCAGTGCCTTGATTTTTTCCAAGAATTCTCCCAGATCCGGTTGCAGGAGAGGCTCGCCACCGGTGACCGCCACCCCGTCTAAGAGACCCTTCCGCTTCTTTAGGAAGGCAAAGAACTCTTCTTCGGAAAGTTCGCCGATTCCACGAAGTAGGGGAGAATTATGGCAAAAGGGACACCGAAAGTTACACCCGGGTAAAAACACCGTGGCAGCAACCCGATTGGGAAAGTCCAGCAAGGTCATTTTTTGCAGACCGGCAATGTGCATAATTTCCTCCGAAATAATTGGATATTAGTGTATATTGTATTTTACACTCTCTGGCACACAATATCTTGTGCCTGCTATAGAATACACCACAACCCTCTATTTGTCAACTACAAAAGAGAAACAAAATAGATTTATATCAAAATTTTTTATTCATACCTTGTCACCGCTTCGCAATTTATTTTTTCTAAATAAATAGAAAACTTGTTGACACGGGTAGTGATAAGAGATATAATACTATTAGTATAATATAAAGGAGGAAACCCTATGAAAAAACCACTGTCCATAGCGCTCATCCTGAGCCTGCTTCTTACTCTGCTTCTCCCTGTTGTTTCTGCACAGGAGAATGTGGATCGGAGTGCCGATACAGTACCATACGACTTCTCTTTTGATCCCTCTGCGGTAGAGATTCGGGATATGTCCGAGGTTCCCGAGCTTTTGACCTCCGTAGATTCTCGGGGAACTCTTCGTCATGAGCAGGAGGATAATTTGATTTTCCCCGGACCCCTTATGAAGGAGCATTCCGTACAGCCCAACCAAAAACAGTCCTTCACTACGGGCATTTATCGCACCGGCAAGGCTGATCAGTACAGTGTTATCATGATCTACCCCGGCAAGGAGCCCACCGGTGAGCCTGTAGTAACGGAGATCCAGCTCTTTGATACAAATTCAAACAAATTAGGTCTTGGTTCCTATACCACCACTCTCTATACAACCAATATGACTCCCGGCCGCTATACCTTTGTTACCTGTACCGCCGAGCGAAAAGGGGACAGCCTGTACCCTGTAGACGGTACCGCTTTTATGACTGATATCTACTGTTATAATGATTATCAGCACAGATGGCACATCTTTGCCCAGGATATTGAGACCGGGGAAAAGTTAGATGTGGTTCGGGTCTGGGCCGAGGAGACCAAGATCATCGCCATGGGCAGAAGTCCTCTGCCTTCCGACGGTCACGGCTCTTTGTCCGTTACTTGCCCTCAGGAGTTGGTTTCTGCCGTTACAGCGGGAGGCTACATTTTCTTGACTCCCTTGCGTTGCGGTGTGGGCACCCTGACCATTACCCACAGAGACAATAAGATCTATAATGTACCTATTTTCGTCTGCACTGCCAAGGACGGTCATAAGTCCAACTTGACCTCTGTTGCCTTGGAGCCTACCGTCACGGAGAAGGGACTCAATTCCTCTATCTGTACAGCCTGCGGATCGTTCTTCAGGGAAGAGACCCCCTCTTTAGAGACCTCTTTCAACAAATTCACCGACGTTCCTAAGGACGCATGGTACTATAGCTCCGTACAGGAGGCTTTCTACCGTCGACTCTTTAACGGCATCTCCGACACCCAATTCAAGCCCACCCAGGCCATGAATCGAGCTATGCTTGTTACGGTTCTGTGGCGCGCAGAGGGCAGTCCGGAAGGGGCCGAGCCTCAGTTTACGGATGTTCCCTCTACCGCATGGTATTACGAGGCCGTCAACTGGGCCGCAGAAAATCAAATCGTCAACGGTGTAGGCAAGGGTAAATTCAATCCCCTTGGGGAGATCACTCGTGAGCAGATGGCGGCCATCCTCTATCGCTACAGCCAAATGATCGGCCTGCCTGCAGAAGCAGAAGAATCCGTCTCTACCTTTGTGGACGGAGATAAGGTCAGCTCCTGGGCAGTCGATGCCATGAACTGGAATATTCACTACGGCATGATCGGCGGTGTCAAGCAGGGCAATACCCTCTATCTACAGCCTGCTGGTAATGCTACCAGAGCACAGGTCAGCGCGATCCTTGTCCGTTTCTTAAATGCCTTCGCAGAGCCTACTCCCGAAATCGGGATCCCCGACATTTCCGATGCCGAGGCTTCCGGTCAATGGGGCGCACTCCAATGGGCTTTCTATGCCGACGGCACCTTGAAGATCGGCGGCAGTGGCACAATGGATGATTTCACCGATCTGAATGCCCGCCCCTGGAATGCATACAGCAATCGGATCACTGCGGTGGAGATCCTCTACGGAGTCGAATCCGTTGGTGCAAAGGCATTTGAAAACTGCACCGCCCTGCAGTCCGTGTCCATGGTATCTGTTTCTACACTGGCAGATCGTGCCTTTATGGGCTGTACTGCTCTGACACAGGTAGAGCTGTCTCAAAACCTTACCTTGATTGGCGAATCCGCTTTCGAAAATTGTTCCGCCCTGGAGCACATCGATCTGCCCTATGGTTTGCGGAAAATCTATGATAGAGCATTTGCCCTGTGCACAGCGCTGAAGGGAATCATCCTTCCCGATTCCATTACCGGGTACGATATCGGTAAGGCTTCGGACTACATTCTGGAGGGAATCGGCGCAGAAGCGTTCTATGGCTGTGAATCTCTGGAATATGCTTATATGCCTGTTGCGGAACGTCGGGTTCCCAATCGTATTTTCTACGGATGCACTGCCCTGAAGGATCTGGTACTTCCTCTCCATGTAGAATATATCGGTCAGTCTGCTTTTGCATACTGCTCTTCCTTGGAATCAGTAATGATTATGACCAATCTGTATGAACTGTATATCGGTGCCTTTGCCCATTGTACCTCTCTGAAGGAGGCATACGTTATGTCTCCGTACTTCGTAATAAAGGGCGGTTCGGGAAGTTTGGAATTCAACGAATACAACGTCCCCTTCGGCAATCCTTCTAAGGTGAAGATTTACGGTATCGTTGGTTCCCGTACAGAATCGGTTGCAAGCAAATACGGCTATCAGTTTGTGGATATTCTGAGTGTTGTTGCATAATTTTTTATCTGTCCCCCTCGGACTCATGATTATGGGCTCCGAGGGGGCATTTTTTGCCACCGGGGAGAAAATCGGAAAAAGGGATTTACATTTCGGATGTTTTTGTGTACAATAGTCTTCGGGTGATAATATGAGTCAAGATCAAAGATACAACAGAAGACAGAGCCCCCAAGAAGATCCCTATGAACGGGGCTTTGCTCATAAACTATACGAAGAAAACATCGGCCCGGAACCTACCTACAGAGGAAACCGCCGACAAGACAGCTATCCCACCACCTCTTACAGAGAGCCTGAGAATAACGGCGGAGGCTCCCTGTTCGGCTTTTTTGTGGGAGTCCTTGTGGTACTTGTGCTCCTGGTAGTCGGCGGCTTTATCGGCTTTAAGATGTACCTTAGACCTCCTACAAGTGGGGAAGAGGGACATTTAATGAACAGTGCTACCATTTTGGTTGCCGGCACCGATGAGTCGGGTCTCAATACCGATACCCTCATGCTCCTGAATATTGACCGTACCGAGGGACAGATCAGCATTATGAGCATCCCCCGAGATACCAAGGTCAATTCCACCTACACCCCCCACAAGATCAACGGCGCCTACGCCGCCAACGGCAGTGGCAGTAACGGCATGTTCTGGCTCTGCGACTATGTCCGCCAGTGCGTGGGATTCCGGCCTGATGGCTATATCTTGGTTGACTTAGACTGTTTTGTAGAGCTTGTGGATCTCTTCGGCGGTGTGGAATTTGATGTTCCCATGGATATGCACTACGAGGATCCTGCCCAGGATCTGTATATCCATGTAGAAGCAGGCAAGCAAGTCCTAAACGGTGAGGAGGCCATGGGTGTCGTCCGATTCCGTAAGGGCTACGATATGCAGGATCTCCAGCGTGTCAATGTGCAGCGGGATTTCATTATGGCGGCGCTGTCTCAGTGGAAGAGCGCCAAGAATATCCTCTTAGCCCCCCAAGCTCTGGATATTTTGGAGGAATACTGCCTGACAGATCTGTCCACTGCCAATTTCCTGTGGATCGCGGAGAGTGTTCTCGCTTGCGGTACCGACGATATGATGATGACCACCATCCCTTATACCTTGGGCTATGATTATGTTTATATCCGTAAGGATCAGGAATATTTGGATCTCCTCAATCAATATTTCAATCCCTTGGAGGAGCCCATCGGATTTGAGGATCTGCAGATCGCAGACTAAGAGGGGTTGTACGGTATGATTGGACGATTTGCGCCCAGCCCCACAGGGCGTATGCATTTGGGCAATGTATTTTCTGCACTCATAGCCTGGCTGTCTGTCAGGTCTCAGGGTGGGGAAATGCTCCTACGGATCGAGGATCTGGATCCCGACCGCAGTAAACCTTGCTATATCGATGCTCTGCGCAGGGATCTTACATGGCTGGGGCTGGATTGGGATCGGGAAATGCCCTACCAGAGCACCCGTAGTTCTGTCTACGAGAGCTATTTTGCGAAACTCCCGGTTTACCCCTGCTACTGTACCAGAAACGAGCTCCACAGCGCCTCTGCGCCCCACGGTACCGACGGGAATCTACTCTATGCAGGAACCTGTCGCAGACTTACAGAGGCACAACGGGCCCTGAAAACAAGGAACCCTTCCTGGAGGGTAGAAGTACCCTGTAAGGAGATTTCTTTCACAGACGGCCTTTACGGCCCTGTAACCCAGAATCTCAGTGAGTCTTGCGGAGATTTTATTCTCCGTCGGGCAGATGGGGTCTATGCTTACCAGCTTGCCGTGGTCTGTGACGATGCCTTAGGCGGTGTTACACAGGTGGTACGGGGTCGGGATCTGCTGGATTCCACACCCAGACAGATCTGGCTGTACGAAACTCTGGGCTTTCCTGTGCCGGAATTTTACCATGTGCCCTTACTGGTTGCTCCCGACGGTAGACGTCTGAGTAAGCGTGAGGCGGATCTGGATCTGGAACATTTACGAAAGACCTATACTCCGGGAGAACTGATCGGTCTGCTCCTGTATAGCTGTGGTGTGATCCCTGCTTGGGAGTCTGTTAGCCCCACAGAGGCGATATCTCTATTCTCGTGGGAGAAAATACAGCCCCGTGACATTTCTATTCTGGAATATCTGCCCAGAGGGTATAAATGATAAAAGGACTTCCCATACTGATAAATAGGTAAGATTTACCGGATTTATCAGGAAAGGAAGTCTTTTATTATGGAAGTCAGAGATATTATGTCAGGGAAAGTCATCACCATCTCTCCCGAAGAAAACACCGCCCTTGCCGCAAGGCTCCTATACCGCTATAACATAGGCGCGCTGCCTGTGTGCACACGGGAGGGGAAACTCCGTGGTGTGGTGACGGATCGGGATATTGTTCTGCGCTGTGTTGCAACGGGGGAAGAGCCGGAGGATACCCGTGTTTCTCACATCATGACGCGGAAGGTTATTACGGTACAGCCCACAGAATCTGTGGAAAAAGCCGCCTCTATTATGGCAAAGGAACAGATCCGCCGACTCCCCGTAGAGGAGAAGGGGAAGCTGGTTGGGATGATTTCTCTGGGAGATATTTCCAAAATTAAGGGTTGCACCATGGAAGCAGGGGAGGCTCTGTGCGAAATTTCGGAAAACATTCGCAGATTATATGAAAAAAACGAAAAAATTTCGCAAAAAAGCGAAAAAAGTATTTGACTTTTTCTAAAAAAGATGATAGAATAGGTGCGCCGCGTCGAAGAGGTCATAAGTGGTATTCATTCCCACCTCAAGAGCGAGACTACAAAAAAGGTAGGTGCAACAAACTATGCAGGCAGTTATCGTTACCGGTGGCAAGCAGTACAGCGTCAAGGAAGGCGACATCATTTTCGTCGAAAAGCTGGGCGTTGAGGCTGACGCAACTGTAACCTTCGATCAGGTCCTGGCAATCGTGGACGGCGAGAACTCTAAGTTCGGCGCTCCCGTGGTCAAGGGCGCTTCTGTCGAAGCTAAGGTTCTGAAGAACGGCAAGTCCAAGAAGATTACCGTTTTCAAGTACCGCCCCAAGAAGGACTCCAAGTCCATCCGCGGCCACAGACAGCCTTATACCAAGGTGCAGATTGAAAAGATCAGCGGCTAATCATTAGATTATGACGAAGGTAGAAATTTTCAATCAAGACGGCAGAATCAACGGATTCTCCGTTTCCGGGCACAGTGGCTATGGGGAAGAGGGCACCGATATCGTATGTGCCGCTGTTACTACAGCAGTACAGATGGCAGAATGTACCATCAACGATGTCCTCGGCAACCATTGCAACACCAAGGTCCGTGAGGACGAGCCCCGGATCACCCTGACCCTTCCCGCAACTTGCGACGATGAAGACGCAGTACAGGCAGTGCTGACCGGCTTTATGCTGACCATGTGCTCCTTGCGGGACGACTATCCTGATTATATCGAAGTTATGGAGGTGTAACTCAAATGTTGAAAATCGGTTTTCAGTTCTTCGCACATAAGAAGGGCGGCGGTTCTACTAAGAACGGTCGTGACTCCGAGTCCAAGAGACTGGGCGTGAAGCGTGCTGACGGTCAGTTCGTTCTGGCCGGCAATATCCTGGTTCGCCAGAGAGGCACTCACATTCATCCCGGCAATAACGTGGGCATCGGCACTGATGACACCCTCTTCGCTCTCATCGACGGTCATGTCAAGTTCGAGCGCAAGGGCAAGGATCGTAAGCAGTGCTCCGTTTACGCTGCACAGTAATTTGCCAAAGCTATCTTGAAGAAGACCGGAACATAGCAATATGTTCCGGTTTTTTTACCGCAAACACCCCGCAGTAAGGAGGTATTGCATTATGTTTGTAGATAAAGTCAAAATTTATGTAAAAGCAGGTAACGGCGGAAACGGTGCCGTTGCTTTCCATCGTGAAAAGTTCGTTGCCGCCGGTGGCCCCGATGGGGGAGACGGTGGCAGAGGTGGTAATATCGTTCTCCGTGTAGATGACCATATGTCTACCCTCATGGATTTCCGCTATAAGCGGAAGTATACCGCATCTCCCGGTATGGACGGTCAGGGCGGTCGCCGTTCCGGCAAGCGTGGCGAGGATTTCGTTATCCGTATCCCTCGGGGTACCGTCGTCCGTGATGCCGCTACGGGCGAGGTCATTAAAGACATGTCCGATTCCGAGGATTTCATCCTCTGTAAGGGCGGTCGCGGTGGCTGGGGCAACCACCACTTTGCCACGCCTACCAGACAGGTCCCTCGTTTTGCAAAGGCAGGTCTTCCCGGTGAGGAGCACGAGGTTATTTTGGAGCTGAAGCTCCTTGCAGACGTTGGTCTGGTCGGATTCCCCAATGTTGGTAAGTCCACCCTCCTGTCTGTGACCTCCAATGCCCGTCCCAAGATCGCCAATTATCATTTTACCACTCTGTATCCCAACCTGGGTGTCATTTATGTTGACGAGGGCGTGTCCTTCGTTATGGCTGACATCCCCGGTATCATCGAGGGTGCTGCCGAGGGCGCAGGCCTGGGCCACGATTTCCTCGGGCATATCGACCGCTGCCGTC
>JAZREB010000440.1:0-3894 GCA_045660585.1 Faecousia sp.
TATTGTTCGGGAACTACAGCGAAGAACACAAGGTCTTCTGCCCCCTTGTTCATAAGGGTATGGGTGCCTCCCTTGGGGCAATAATGGCACTGGCCTGCGGTCAGGATCTCTTCCTGTCCTTCCAGAATGGCAGTGCCCACACCGGAGAGGATATAAATGATCTCCGAAGAGGTGTCATGGCAGTGCATACCGATGGAGGAGCCGGGAACCAGACGACCACGGAGAATACGGTTCGTGTCATCTGCAAACATCTTCACTGCAAAGCTACCTTCGCCACCCTTAAAGCCGGGGATGATTTTTTCTTCCATTGCTACAAAATCTATCATATTTCGTTCCTCTTTCTATTATAATATTTTATGGGAGTCAATTAAAGATCAGAGACAGCACAATACCCACAATGGCACTCATGGCAAAGAGGGTGGCTGTAATAATCAGATTCTCTCGTCTGTTCTTGTTGTTACGGATCAGTACCAGCAGACCGATCCCTGCATTGGACAGAAGTCCCGCAAATAGTCCGCCGACTCCGATAATTCCGCTGAGATAGGTCTGGGTCAGGATCACCGACACAGAGCAATTGGGAATCAGGCCAAAGAGAGCCAGAACCGTCACCCCGATCACAGGACGGGATAAGAAAGTACCGCTGAGCTTTTCCACACCAATAAAGGCAAAGACCAGATTCAGAATAAAGTTTACAACCAACAGCATTGCTACGATCTTGAGGGTGTGCTTCACCGCGGAGCGGAAGGCCGCCCAATAGGGGTTCCCCTCTTCTTCACAGTGGCAATGCTCTCGCTCGCAGAAGCTCTGGATGTCCTTGCCGGGACGGATCACAGGTCGCAGAAGCAGGTCTGCAATATAGCCCAGGAGGATCGCAAGGACTGCCTTTCCTGCCAGGATCCATGCCACATCCCCTACGGAAACGGAACGATCTGTTAGGGATGTCAGGAGAATGGGTAGCATCTCGTCGGATGTTGCAAAGAAAACCGCCAACATGGTACCAACGGTAATGGAACCTGTAGAGAACAAGGTTGCCGCTGCACCGGAAATACCGCACTGGGGCACAATTCCCAGGAGTCCACCCAACAGAGGCCCTGCCTTACGGGAATAGCCGTGGAGGACATCCTCGTTGAACCGTTTGCTATTTTCCAGGAGTTCCATTGCAAAGTAGGCAATGAGCAGTACGGGAATGCTCCATAGGCTGTCTACCAGTGCTTCCCATGCACCATGTAGAACCGTTGCCCAAAAGCCCTCTCCGGCACCGTGGACTCCGTGTAATAATACGCTCAAATCATGTACACCTTCTTTTACTTTTTACGCTATGGACGTAAGGTCATTCTGCCATAAGGGGTCTGAGAATTGCTTGCTTCTCAAATCTGGCGTCCTTGGAATTGGTCAAGAACACGATCTCCCGGCAGGTTTCAACTCCTGCATAGGCATTGACATAGTACTCGACCTGAGAGCCGTCTACATTGGGAACATATACTCTGCCACCGACCACGGGGAAATCTGCCTGTCCCGTAACAAAGGAAATAATGGTCTCACTCTTGGCAAAATATTCACTGATCTCTGTAGCTACGTCACGGATGATTTCGGATTTGCTCTTGTCGGAGCCATATTCATACCCGTCTCCATTGGGGAATTGGAAACCGGTAAAGGTGATCTCCCGGAAGCCCTTTTCCGTCAGTTCTCTGGCTAACTGCATCAGACGGGAAACAACCGCGTCATTGGAAGGATCCATCCAGTAGCATCCACGGCTGTCCATCCATCCGTAGCCACCGATTTGCCGAATACAACAGCTGTCATTTTCCAGTACATAGGCACGGTCAGGGAAAGCGGGAATGGATGCGATCATATAGAACCCGTTATCCTTCAGATACGTAAGCAGAGCATCTACAGCGGCAATATCGATCCCCTCGGGATGATTGCCGTTTGCATAACTGCCGGAATAATAGAAATTGCCAAAATCACTCTTCAGCTCAATGAGTACCGCACAGGGTTCCTCAATGGCTCTGATCAATTCGTTTACCTTATCCATGTCTTTCAGCATGGATGTGGTAATATACACACCACCTACATCGGAAATATTGGTGGCAACCACTGCCCCTTCCTGTACCTCAATAATCGGGTTCAGGATCACAGGTCTTTCTTTTTCCGTAGTGCTCTCAACCTGAACCTCCGTGACCTCGGTGATCAGGTGTGCCCCACTGCGATCATAGGTGATGAGGCTGTCTGCATACACAAGCACCACAATTCCCACAAGGAGCAGAGCCCCCAGCGCAATCAGCAGGGCTCTTCCCAGCTTTCGCAAGCGCACCTTGTGGCGGTATCGAATTCGCAACATGGCGGGACTCCTTTCTCAGGGCTTCATTCGTGCTACAAGGCAACACCATTCCTGTGTACGCTCGCAATCTACGATCTCAAGGCCGACAGTCTCCAGAGCAGTGCGAACTTCCTGTTCCCTCTCCCGTAAAATGCCGGAGCAGAGGAAAGGCGCACCTTCTCGCAGGAATCCGGGCACAACAGGGGCAAGGTCAATGAGTACCCCTGCAACAATATTGGCACAGACAATATCATAGCCACCCTCTGCAAGGGTCTCCATGGTCTGTCTGTCACGGATCACATCTGCGGTATAAGCAGAGAAAGCAGGTGCTACATAGCCGTTTCTCTCGGCATTCTCTGTAGCAATGTGCTCTGCCGCAGGATCGATATCGATAGCAACTGCGCTCTGCGCGCCCAAGCGTAGGGCACAAATAGACAGAATTCCGCTACCGCTACCCAAGTCCACCACCCGTTCGCCACCCTTTACAAGGCGCTCCAGGGCACGCATACACATCTGGGTAGAATCGTGCTCGCCGGTGCCAAAGGTCAGCCCCAGATCCAATATCACAGGCTGACGACCCTCTGTATCCTCTACGCGGAGCCACTGAGGCACTACAAGGAGCTTATCCCCAACAGGGAGGGGACGATAGTGTTGCTTCCAAGAGTTTTCCCAATCCTCTGCCGGAACATTCTCCAGAGCCATGGTCAGTTCTCCGAACTCACAGCCGGGATATTCTCCGGGCAAACGGCCGAGAAGCTGTTGCAGGAGAGGCAACTGTGCCTGAGCCACGTCTTCTTCCAAATATAAGCGAACCTGAGAAAGTCCCCCCATTTTTTCACTGAGGGTCTCATCTACATAATCCCAGTAATCCCGGGAGGTTTCCAAAAATTCTTCAAATTCTTCCTGATCTTCTACTACGAAGCTGTCAAAGCCTGCTTCCGTCAGTTCCGCACACAGGAGTTCCACTCCCTGAGAAGCGGTTCTTACTGTTACTTCAAGCCACTGCATGATACTATAACTTCCTTTTAATCTATACTTGTTCTTAGAAACACACTCCATTCTACTAAAAATCTCTCTAAAAAACAAGCAATATTTTTAAAAACTCTTTCTTTTCACAAAAAAATGTGTATAATATAAGGGGAATCTATCCCCAACTATCTCTTGAAAGGACAAAAAGCCCTTGATTACCAAGATCTCCATCGCTCCGGGTGTCACCCTCCGGGCGTTGCAATCTCATAAATTTAAAACCGGATGTTTCAGTGTAAACTTCCTCCGACAACATAACAAAGAAAACGCTCCCTTAGATGCGCTCCTTCCCAGCGTCCTCCTCCGTGGCACAGAGCAGTACCCCGACATGCAACAAATCTCCATGCGGTTGGATGCTCTGTACGGTGCCACCTTCGGCACCCTTGTGCGCCGAAAGGGCGAGGTCAAGCTCTTCGGCTTTTACGGAGATTTTTTGGAAGATCGTTTTGTTCCCGGCGGCGGTATTTTTGCCGGCATGATCGATTTCCTGGATCAGATCCTGTTCCATCCCTACACCGAGGATAACTGCTTCTGCCCCCAATATGTGG
>JAZREB010000441.1:0-2993 GCA_045660585.1 Faecousia sp.
ACCCTCCCGGACACCTATCCTATTGTCCAATACGCCTATGCACAGTTAAATAAAGTCGACCTTGCCCAAGAACTCAAGACCCTTTGCGCCGACCTTCTTCGCTACGGTGCCGAAGCTCAGCTCTATAAGGGCTACCGTACCGATGCCCTTGCTACCGAAGCTATGACAGAAGAACACTTGTCCTACCTGACAGACTTAGACTCCGTAACCTTTGATGCAGTGAACTCCACTACAACACAACCGGAATGCTCTGCTGTCACCTGGGCAGGCAAATCCCTCCTTCTGGATACGAAGGTCACCCTCCGCTATATCCTTGACCTAAGAGCATATGACGGTTCCATTTCCGATCTGCGTCTGGAGATCCGCTATACCAACCTTGAGGGAACTGAAAAAACTCTTACGCTCATGGATCCGAAGCTCTACAGAGAAGATATGGACTATTATAGCTTCGACTTTGACGGACTCCTCGCTGCCGAGCTGAGACAGACCGTCTACGCAACGGTATATGTAGGGGAAACCCCCGTAACCGGAACCCTGGAATACAGTGCATCTACCTACGGAAACGGTAAGGAAGACCCCTTAGGTCGCCTGTGTAAGAGCCTCATGGCATACAGCGACAGCGCAAAAATCTATTTCAGTTGACAGCTCAAATTTCCTCTGATACACATTTCTAATAAAACGATTTAACCGTTTTATTATGCCGCCAATTAGCGGCATGGTGGCAAAACCGCCGAGAAATACCGTGTAATACTGTTCTTGCCCCCCGGGTGGTGCAGAATATTCATCCTGCAATAAAATGGTTTCGAACCATTTTATCAAGAACAGTATGATAACTGAAAACATCCCCTAATTCTAAAATCCCTCTTGCGGAAGCCCTAAAAAGCACCCACAAGAGGGATTTTTCTGCATGCTTTAAAATCGGTATAGAAAAATACCATACCCTCGGCCTGTAAAATAATTGTGCATTCCATGCAAGTTCCATAAAATTTTACACATACTATTTCAAACCCGGATCCAAAGGAGAATGACCATGGAACATCAACACATAGGCAAACAATCCCTCTATTTTAACCACCCCCCTTCTATCCTGTCTTATGCCTCCGTTGTGGGGAAAAAGGAATCGGAAGGCCCCCTCTCCGGTAGCTTTGACCTGAGTATACGGGACGGGCACTTCGGTCAGACCTCCTGGGAGCAGGCAGAGAGCCAAATGCAGAAAACCGCCCTCTCTCTCGCCCTGCAGAAAGGGAATCTAAAAGAATCGGACTTAGACGCCCTGTTTTCCGGAGATCTGCTGAACCAGTGTATCGGCTCCGGCTACTCTATGCGGAACAAAGAGATCCCTACCCTTGGGCTCTACGGCGCCTGTTCCACCATGGCAGAGAGCCTGCTCTTAGGGGCTATGACCGTTGGCGGCGGCTTTGGGCGGAAGGTTGGGGCTATGACCTCCTCCCACTTTGCCTCCTCGGAGCGACAGTTCCGCTTCCCCCTCGGCTACGGCGGACAGCGTACTCCCACAGCCCAGTGGACGGTCACCGGCTCCGGTGCAGTGATTCTGGGCAATAAAGGAAAGGGACCCTATATCCGTTCTGCCACCATAGGAACCATTGTAGATGTGGGGATCAAGGATGCCAACAATATGGGTGCGGCTATGGCAGGCGCCGCCTTTGAGACCATACGGGGTCATCTTCGGGATATGCAACGGGAGCCTTCCTACTATGATCTCATTATTACAGGGGATCTGGGAGCATTGGGTGTCCAAGCCCTCAGGAATCTGCTTAAGCAGGAATCTCTGGATCCCGGGGAAGGGCTTCAGGATTGCGGTGTCCTGATCTATGACCGTAAAAAACAGGATGTCCACTGCGGTGGCAGTGGCTGTGGCTGTAGTGCAGTGGTGCTGTGCGGTTACCTCTTAGGACAGTTAGAACGGCGGAAGCTGAATCGGATCCTGTTCTGCGGAACGGGAGCTCTCCTATCCACCGTCTCGGTACAGCAGGGTCAATCCATCCCCGGGGTCTGCCACGCCGTAGAACTATCCACAGAGCCGTGAGAAAGGATGAACTATGGAATATCTGAAAGCATTTGTAATAGGAGGCCTCATCTGTGTGGGAGGACAGCTCCTCATTGACAAAACAAAAATGACCCCTGCCCGAATTTTAGTGGGCATGGTGGTCTTGGGAGTCATTCTGGGAGCCTTAGGGATCTTTCAAAAATTGGCAGATTTCGCAGGGGCGGGGGCAACCGTGCCGCTTTTGGGCTTCGGCAATCTCCTTGCCAAAGGGGTCAAAAAAGCCGTGGATGAAAAGGGGTTCTTGGGGATCTTCACAGGTGGACTGACCGCCACAGCAGGTGGCATCTGTGCCGCCGTATTTTTCGGTCAATTGGCCTCCCTCCTCTTCCGCCCGAAGGATAAATAATGTGTACTGAACAACGCAAATGTCCTTGAAATCCAAGGCTTTCAGGACTATTATGCGTTCTTCAAGTGCAAGGATTTTGCGGTTTTGCCGCAAAATCCTTGCACCTTTCCACCGAGCATAAAGATACTCGGTGGAAAAAACACAGTGTATAATGTCTGCAAACCTATAAAAACGGCTGATAAAGCCGTTTTTATAGGTCCCCACAGCATTGCTGTGGGGAATAAGTCGCAAGGGCGACTTATTCAGCAGACATTAAATAAGGAGCATACTTTCCCCCATCACGGGCATACTACCCCCAAACCCGTGAAAGGAGGCACCACCATGGAAAAGAAGAACTGCAAGAACGAAGCAAAGAACAATAAGCCCACCGATTGCAAGACCGCAGATTGCAAGACCAAGAACGAAAAAAACTGATCTCTCCACCCGTAGCAAGACAGGGGACAGTCCCCTGTCTTGCTGGAGCTGTTTGATGCATAAACCATCGTATCTCACCGTAGGGGCGACCTGTGGTCGCCTGCCTGTTTTGAAGAGAGAACAGTGATTTTAAACGGTAGAATGTTCAAATTTTCAGTTCCTACA
>JAZREB010000442.1:0-2058 GCA_045660585.1 Faecousia sp.
GCGTTAACAGCTCGATAAACTGTGATTTAGGTATAAAAAGAGAGCGCATTGCTCTTTTTGGGAGCAATGCACCGGTAGAAAAGATTACTTTATAGGAAGCAATGACGTGAAACGCATGAGGATCGTTGCCAGCTGGGCACGGGTGGTGGAGTTTTTGGGAGCCAGCAGGGTGATGCCATTCTGTGTGGTACCATGGATCAGACTGGTAGAAGTGCACCATGTCATAGACTCTTGCGCCCAGGAACTGACACTGTCATTGTCCGGGAAAGGTGTATCGGGAGTTGAGATCTCCGGCAGTTTGATACCTGCCCATTTGGCATAGCGATACAGGACGGTGGCAAGCTGCTCTCTTGTAAGAACATTTTCGGGGCGGAACTCGTACACTTCCAGACCGGTGGGAGGGTCTTGTGGGTCATAGGGTACGGGGTACCCTTCCATGATACCGGTGGCCTTTGCCCAAAGTGCGGCGGTTTCGTAGTAGGCGTTTTCCGGGATGTCCGAAAGGAGCCAATACTCATTTTGGCACATGAGATCTTCGTAATCGATTTCCGGGCTACCGGCAAGTCGCCACAGAACCGTGACCATCATACCACGGGTGACCTCGTTGTCGGGGGCGAAGCGGTAGGCGGAAATCCCCACCATGAGACCCTTTTCTACTACATAGGAAATACCCGGTGCATACCATGCTTCGGGATCCACATCGGACAATGGGGAGCCTGCTGCAGCTACAGGGTGCAGTAAAAAAGTGGCTGCCAGTGATAAGAAAAGCAGGATATACAGAAGTTTTTTCATATTATGGTTCTCCTTTCGGGTCAGGGAAGGAAACGCGTATCCGTTAGCTCTACAATGGTGTAGACCGGAGCACCGTATTCTTCAGACAACTCGTCTTCTTCAAAATAGATACGATAAGAGGGAATGTAGTATCCCTGCCGTGCATGTGTGGAATAGAAGACTTGTATTGTGTGGGGCTTTGTTGAAAGCTCCGGATAGGCTTCTAAGAGGTATGACTCTACGTCTTCTGTAGAAGCCAAGGTTGTTATACCGACTTCTGCAGGTCGCCCCATAGAACGGGCGGAAACGGACAGAAGGTTTTCACCTGTATAGGATCGTATGCTAACAGAGGAAAAAGTGCGATTTAACAGTGCTTCTTGTGGACCGTCGGCAGCTTCTGTGACGATATAATTATAGTTGCTTATTTCTCCGTATATATTATACTCGATTTCAGCTGCAATTGTGGGAGTGGTAATTCCGCAATAGGACAGGGCGGCACGGAAGATGGGATTGGCATACAGATCTCCATGAGAAAGGGAGGAGTATGGGCTGTAGGAAGTGCTTGTCACATTGACGGATTCTGCACCTGCGACAAAGGATAAATCATCCTGATCGTAGGACAGTACATAGGGGATATCCGGATTGTAGGTTCCTGTGTAGTTTCCTTCCCCAAAAATTAGGGTGAGATAGCGACTGAGACTACGCTGCATTTCGACTATGAATTCCTCGGTGATTTCATATTGAGGGCCACCATGATCCACAGGGTAGGGATTTTGGAAGATGGGATAAATGTCTCCCTGCGCCCTTTCTAAAAGAAGAATTTCCGGAAATGCAGGTTGCATGAAATAGAACTCGCCCCCCGTAGCTTGGAGATTGGAAATTAGACTAAGAGAAATAGGCTCTTCCGTCACAAAATCCAAAAATTCCCCGTCAGTGGAATCATTCGGAGGAGGGGATATGTCGGAACTATTTTCAGATGAGGATGGTTCAGTGGGTTCGATAGAACCTGTGGGATCGGTTGGAGTGGTTTCGAAAGTGGACTCTGTCACTGTCGGCGAAAGTTCCCCCTGAGATGTTTCATCCTGCTCCGCAATGGGAGGGAGAGACTCGCTATGATATGTAGGGGCAGTGCTGTTTGCCATGACAATATCCCAACCCGGTGGCTGACCGGGATCGGTATTTTTGGCAGCCAATATCACGACACAAGTAAGGACCAGAGCAAGGGAGGCGGCGATAGAGAGATATAGATATTTATTGCTACGCCGGGGGACAGTGTGAGTGTGGGGG
>JAZREB010000443.1:0-5434 GCA_045660585.1 Faecousia sp.
CGTTTTCGCATTGATTATATTTTTGTTATAGTGCCTACCGCACAATCCCTCCGTCACGGCTATGCCGTGCCACCTCCCTTTACACAAGGGAGGCTTTAGTGCCTACCGCATCGGTAAACAGTTCGATAAATCGGAATTTGATGTTTGGAATTCTCGTGTGGAAATTCGTTGACTTTTATTGGGAAATTTAGTAAAATAAGAAAAATACCCTTTAAAAGGAGACTTGAATCATGATAAAACGAGGACTATCCATTTTCTTGATATTGGTCTGCTTGATGGCGCTGTTCCCGGTAATTTGGGGCAGTGTTACAGATGTACAGGCCACAAGTACTATTCCCGATATTTTGCTTTATGAGCAGTATCCTACCTCCAAAGAATTCCAAATTTCTACTGCGGAAGGATTGGAAAAATTCTCCAAACTTGGACAGACCAACAACTTTTCCGGAAAAACTCTGTACATGATCTGCGACATTGATATGTACGGTTTTTCCTATGTGCCTCCGGTCAATTTTGCAGGCACCTTTGACGGCGGTTTCCATGCTGTCAAGCGACTCGCTGTTACCACAAGCGACCTAAACTGCGGTTTTATCGGCAAGATTACCTCCGGTGGTGTTTTGCGGAATCTTGGTATGGAAGGCTGTACCTTCACCGCCACCTGTAGCAAAGATAGCTGGCGTGCCGGTTGTTTAGCCGGTGTTGTGGATCGTGGAACTGTAGAAAACTGCTGGAGTTCCTCTGACATCACCATTTCCGGTGGTTATAATTACCTGTCTGTTGGCGGTATCGTCGGTGGTATCCACAACGGTGGTACTATTAAGAACTGCTATTTCGCAGGTACCGCAACGGGCATCAAGATAGCCGCAGGCATCTGCGGTTGGGGTCAGGGGCATTACGAGGGCTATGTTGGGCAAATCTTTAATTGCTTCAACATGGGCAAGCTGGTTGCGTCCGAGACCAAATATCCCATCGGTCGCTACAGCGGATCCATTCTGGATTCCAACAAATCCACTGCCATGATCAACAACTACTACTTCGACAGCAGCTACACTCCCTATAGCTGGTCGAACGGAAACACCCTGGTTTCTAAAGCTCAGTTAGGCAGTGGCTATCTGGCCTATATCTTAGACAGCAAGTCTACTTTAGGCGGTAGCCCCGTTTGGTCTCAGGGTGCTCTTTTCCCCGAGCTGCGGAAAACCGCCGGTGTTTATCCCCTGTCTGTGACCTATGTTGCCAAAGGAAAGAACAGCACCGCTACCCTGTATATGAATGCAGGTGACACCTATACTGTAGGTGTTCCCGACAGCGTTTCCGTCAGCCTCAGTGCAAGTGCAGGCACCGTAAACGGTCGGAGCTTTATTATGCCGAGCAAGGCCGCTTCCCTCACCGTTACGGTAGATGCGGCAAACATTGCAGATTACAGTACCTACCCCAACGAGTCTGTCTATGTTGTCACCAATCGGGCAGGTTTTACTGCCTTGGTAAATCCCGTCAACAGTGGCACGACTTTCTCCGGCAAGAGTTTCTATATGCTGGGTGACATCGATATGGGCAATACCAATCATACCCCCATTGGTAAATTCGACACCAACAGCAGTTGGACAACCTCTTTCTCCGGTAAATTCTACGGCAACAATTTCAAGATCCTGAATCTCAAGGTCAATGACACCTCCCTTAACGGCGGTGGCCTCTTCGGTAGCTGTTATCAGGCTTATTTTAACGATCTGCACATTTATAACGGCTCTGTTACCGTTGCCAACCGCGCAGGTGGTATCGCCGGCTATGCAGATGCCTGTACTTTTGAATACTGCACCAACGGTGCAAGCATCACCTCCACCACAGGCAAAGACGGCATCGGCGGTGTTGCCGGTGTGGCAAGAGTCAGTTCCGTCTTTAACTACTGCGGCAACTACGGTACCATTACAGCCACGGTCAGTGCCGCCGCAGGCGTGGCAGGCTGGGGGCAGGGCAATATTAAGATGACCGGCTGTTTTAACACCGGTGTCGTTACCGCTCCCTCCGACGTGGGTGCCCTTGCCCGTGTGAAAACCGACTACACTCCGGAATTTAAAGATTGCTACTACATGAAGAGTGCCTGCGAAACCTCTGTTGCAGGTAAGGCCTATACAGAGCGGGATTTCCGTGCAGGCGTCATTGCCGCCTACATTAACACATCCTACCGCACTACCAAGAGTAACGGTGCTTTCACAGGCACTCCCGTGATCCCTGCGGTCTGTGGCCGGAATCAAAAGCCCGCCATCTGCACCCGTCTGTACGCCTATGAAAACGGTGTCAATCTGGGCTATCAAACCATTTGTGCCAATTTGGGAGACGATATCCCCTATACCTCTGCATACGACTATTACAGCGACATTCCCTTCTCCGCTCCCGATGCCCTCACATCCTATGCCTATCCCACAGGCGTTCCTTTCCCCATTACCTATGTGGTAAACGGTGGTACATGGAATGGAACCGGTGCTTCCTCCTACACCCGTACCCAAGGCATCGGTATCCCTGACGAAACCATGATCTCTAAGAGTGGCTATATGTTTGCAGGCTGGTTTGAAGAATCCAACTTTGCAGGTCAGCCTGTAGCGGTGATTCCTCCCGAAACTACAGGGGGCAAAACCCTCTATGCTAAATGGGTGACGGTTGTAGAGATCGACACCGTTGCAGAATATCTGGCCTTTGCCAATGCGGTGAATTCCGGAACCACTTACAGTGATAAATATGTGGTCATTACCGCAGATTTGGACTTTGGCGGACAGACGATCCCTGCTATCGGCACAGAAACCGCACCTTTCAGCGGTGTTTTAGACGGTGGCGGACACACCATCGGCAATTTCACTGTTAGCGGTGACAATGCACAGGGGGTTGTAGGCTATCTGAAATACGGCACCGTCAAGTATCTCAATGTAGAAAATGCCACTGTTTCCGGCAAGACCAATACCGGCTCCGTGGTAGGCATCAATGATAGTGGTCTCATTATGGGTGTTATGAGTTCCGGGGATGTCAAGTCCACTTGGACAACCTACGAATACAGCCTCATGAGCCAGAACGTCCGCCACGGCTCCGATGCCTCCCCCAACTCTACCGAAGAGCGCACCCCCCGCATGAAGACATTCCTGAAAAACTACTCTCCCGACATCGTGGGTTTCCAGGAATACGACTCCACATGGCAGTCCATCATCGAAAGTGTTCTGACGGGCTATGACAAACAGTTAGTCTACGGCAACACCTCTGCCAAGAATGCAGGTAGCCCCCTGTACTGGAAGAGCTCTAAATTCACCGCTCTGGAAAAGGGCACCTTCTGGCTCACGGAAACCCCTGACAAGATGTCTCTGGGCTTCGGTGCAGAGCATTACCGCACCTGTTCTTATGCCGTTCTGCAAGTCAAGACCAACGGCATGATCATCATCGCCGCCAATACCCATTTGGATCACAAGTCGGAAGAATCCCGTGTGAAGGGTTGGGCTCTCATCACAGAGCGAATGACCAAGCTGAAAGAAAAATACGAAGACAAGGGCTATGAGGAGATCTATTTCCACATTACCGGCGACTTTAACATCCAGCCCTCCACCGCTCTCATTAAAGAAATCAGCACCCGGCTTACCGAGGCTCGTTATGCCGCCGTATCTCTAGGTACTCCCGTAAACCAGAACTCCTTCAGTGCCTATAACGCAAGTCCCACCAGCCTCATTGACTACATGTTCGTCAGCAACAATGTGGACGTGACCACCTATAAGGTCTGTCTGGATAAGATCGACGGGAATGCGGTTTCCGACCACTACGGCCTATACGGCACACTCCGCATCGGTGGTAACTCCCACGGAGGTATTGCCGGTGAAAATAACGGTGTG
Source organism: Faecousia sp. (assembly GCA_045660585.1). Lineage (GTDB taxonomy): Bacteria > Bacillota > Clostridia > Oscillospirales > Oscillospiraceae > JAZOXB01. The sequence goes on from JAZREB010000443.1 coordinate 3,858, forward strand.
ATCCTTAGCTGTGCTTATACCGGTTCCATTACTTCCGGTGGTGGCACCGGTGGCATTGCCGCAGAGAACAACGGACGGATCCTCAATTCCTACGGCCAATATACCGCTTCTGCAACAGGGGTATTTGCCAACGCTGTTACCACAAAGTACAGTACCGGCAGAGTAGACAACTGCTACTATCCCACGGGCAAAGGCTTGTCCGGTGCCGGTTCCACTCTTTCCAATCTGGCGGCGAAGGATGTTCCCACAAAACTCAACAAACTGACTTCTCACTGGGTGCGGAATGATGCTGTCAACAATGGTCTTCCCTTCATCTGTCGTGATCACGAATTCACCTATAAGAGCAACGGAGCAACCGACCATACCCTCACCTGTAGCCTCTGCGGAAGTGCAAAAACTGAGAGTCATAGCCCGGTTACAGACAAGGCCGTTTCCGCCACTTGTACCGCCGCAGGCAAAGCAGAAGGAAGTCACTGCTCCCTCTGCAACGCTGTTCTTGTGGCACAAGAAACCATCCCCGCAACAGGCCATAACTACACCTACAAGGCAACCAAGAACCCCACCACTTCCGCAACCGGTATCCTTACCGGAACCTGTTCTAAGTGTAACGGTACCACTACAGTGACCCTGCCCAAGCTGACTACAACGGATTACACCAAGACCACCACCAAGGCTCCCACTTGTACCGCTACCGGTACCGATAAGTACACTTGGAAGACCACTACTTATGGTAGCTTCTACTTCAACGTCACTACCAAGGCAAAGGGGCATACCTCTGTAGCAGATAAGGCAGTCGAGCCCACTTGTACTGCAACCGGTCTCACCGCAGGTGCTCATTGCTCTGTGTGTAATGCCGTTCTCACTGCGCAGGAAGTTGTTCCTGCGAAGGGGCACACCGAAGTTACCGACAAGGCTGTTGCTCCCACCTGTACCGCTACCGGTCTGACGGAAGGCAAGCACTGCTCTGTCTGCTCTGTAGTCCTCACCGTTCAGGAAGTTGTTCCCGCAACCGGTCATGCTCCTGTTTACACCGCAAAGGATGCCGATACCCACACAGTTACCTGCGAGAACTGCGATTACTCCGCAGAGGAAGCTCACAGCTATACCGATGGTCTGTGTATTTGCGGACAGGCTGAAAACAAGGAGCCTGTACAGAACAGCACTTGGAAAATCGGTCATACCCTGAATCTGGCAAGCGATATTTCCGTCAACTTAGCAGTAAGCAAGTCTCTGCTCAGTGGGTTCGATATGGATACGGTCTACATGACCGTGGAGGTCGACACCTACAAGAATAGCGTTAAGACCGGCGTAAAGACCGTAGAGATTCAGCCTGTAGAGCAGGGGAATTATTACTACTTCACCCTCACCGGTATGACAGCGGTCAACATGAATGACCGTATTCGCTCCGTGCTTCACGGCACAAAGGATGGACAGGAGTACTACTCTCCCACAGACGACTACAGCATTGCAGACTACGCTTATTCTCAGATGAATAAAGAAGGCAATGTAGAATCCCTCAAGATCCTCTGCGCTGATCTTCTGCGCTACGGTGCAAAGGCACAGATCGTCAAGGGCTA
>JAZREB010000444.1:0-6903 GCA_045660585.1 Faecousia sp.
GATCCGATTGAGCATGACCTGTGCTCTGACAACATTGGGCCCACGGGATCCGGAGCGAAGGGGCGTGCCCGGGTAAGAGGGGGTATAGCCCCGTAAGGGTGCATCCCTGACGATCTCGATATTATCTCCATAGTAATTCCGTAGGATCTGTAGGAAGTTCTGGCCCTGTTTTGCAAGGTTCTGGGAGCCCCACTGGCTCAGCCCATCACAGGTGACGGTAGTCCCGTTACAGAATTTCGCCGCCAGGGGTTCGACGAAGCCCGGTCTGCGAAGGTAGTCATTAAACAGGGTATCCACAATACGGGACACGGAGTCAAAGTAATTCCTGCCGTCAATAAACTTCTGGTCGATGGCAGTGGAGGAGGTAATATCGAAATCATAGCCCTGAGATCGGTAGAATTCCGTATACACCCGATTGAGGGCGAAGGATATGATGGCCAATATATTGGCGGTCAGTGCCGATTCTTCCCATGTGGGGTATATTTCGCTGGAGGCAACGTTTTTTACATAGTCGATAAAGGGTACTGTCACATTAGGGGCAGAGGTAGAGGGGCCACCTAAGTGAACGGTGATGGTTCGCGGAATGTAAGGTGTTACCGTAACCATGATTACAGCTCCTGTGGGCTCACGGGGAAGACCTCTGTAAGGTTCCACACCGGGGGCCGTTCTTCTATGGGGATCAGGGGAACATTCTGCTCCGATATGATCCCCGGGAAGATCTGGGCATTTTCAATGAGCACCCGTTCGTAGTCCGGGTGGTCTATGATGATATCCACGGGAGTATAGGGCGTTGGGGTTCCTTCCACCTCGCTCTGTGAGGCAGGGGGAGTGGGGAAGGTCAGAAGAGGGATCAGACCGCTTTCGTCTGTGATCCGCGTGGCAAGGAGCCGTGAGCCACGAGCTCCCGGCTGTGTGACAGAAACCGTTGCATCCTCTACAGGAAGCTGGGCGCCGGATGTGTACACCCGAACCCTGAGATAACCGTTATTTGGCATAAAGCACCTCCTTAGTCATAGGATATGCAGTGACTATGGGAATATGTGAATGGCTTACCTATATTGTGCATTGTGCTGTAATGCGTTGATAGATTCTTAAAAATACTGAAAAATACATAGATTTTGCCTGACTTGCCTTGCCAATTTTGAAAAAATGTGATATTATTTTGTATAATATATAACTAAAAGTAGGCAAAAAGGAGGTTGGAAATGAAGAAAGTTTACCAAAAACCCATGCTGATCTGTGAAGAATTGCGACCCGAGACCATGCTCTGTGGATGCGATGACCGAAATACCCAGTTCAATGATGTCATGATGTGCGGTTATGATCTTAAGGTTCCTAATATATCCAGACCCATTCGGATCTTTTCCGATGGGTGGCTGGATTGCATGATGGACGGAGAAGATTTCGGCTATTGCTATCATTCTTCCTCAATCAGCTTGTTTAGTTCTTGAGATATATGGAAAGGAGTATTCGTATGAAAGTAAATCAACTGTTTCGATCCATTGTTGCTTGTTTGCTGATGATTTCCTTGCTATGTAGTCTGGGAGCAGGCGCCCTTGGGGCTCCTATGGGCAACAGTGAGAAAGAGGATGGGCAGATCGACATCTCTTTAGAGGCAGAGGACACAGATGTGGATCTCACCCAAGAGGAAGTAGACGCCCAAGTAGAAGAAAAGGTGGAGTCTATGATGGAATCCGCCGGTCTGGACATTGAGGAAGCTCGGGGACAGACTCGCGAGATCGTCAGCACGGAGTGTGTTTTCCTGGATTTCAGAATCGGTGACGCTTCCAGAAATTTCAACTGGCAGATCAAGTCTGATTATAAGAATGGTGATGGCACCGTAAATGCAGATACCTTTAATTCCAGAGATCGTTTGTATTTTTCCGCTAATTATAACGGCTGTATCGCAGGCTACTATCAGGGAACAGACCCCCGTCTGTATATGCCTGAGATCAACACCAGCATTGCCAACGGCAAGCTGGGTAATTATGTAGTAAAGAGCGGCGATATCGTCCAGGTGCGTATTCAGTCCATTACGGCGAATGCTGATAACGGTTTTGCATCCAAGGGTACCGATACGGTGGAGAGTCTCTTTGCACTGCGTACCAGCTATGATGCCACCAAATATACCAACGGCACCAAAACCAACCTTATCAAGCGGACCGAGGCGCAGATTCTCACCTTCAGCATCAACTCCAATCACCATAACAAGACCCTGTATGGTGTCCGTTGGGACCCTTCCCAGACGGAGCTGGTAACCTCCGGTGTCCGTATTTATCTGGACTATATCTATATCGGACCCAAGAGCAAGGCGCCTGTTCCCTATTACATCTATGATGAGAACGGAGCTTACTTTAAGAATGCGGATGGTTCCAGTGTGGGCTTCGGCTATGTTGTCAACGGTAAGACCGGCCCTAAGTTTGCCCATGGCAAGACCTCTACCAAGAATACCACTGCCGGCACCCAGGAGCTCTGGGGTTGGAAGGTATTGGAGAAGGAAAATAATGCTTGGGTGGAGAAAAAGTTTGTTCTTTCTCCCTCTGACCATGTGATCACTAAGGAAGTACAGTTTAAACTCTTTAAGGTTGTTGTTCCCATTGCAGGTCTCAAATCCGGACAGACCGTTACCTCTCTGGGCCCTGAAAAGTTCGTGATCTCCAATGATACCATCAGTTCTGCGGAAATTGATCCGGAGAAGTACTGCACTCCTCTGGACATCTCTCTGATTATGGACCGATCTGCATCCAATGATGATATCGTCTCTTCCAAGGGTAAGGTAACAAGAACCAGTTCTTCTACGGAAGCGAATGACTTGAAATCCGCTAAGGCCATCCTTGATAAACTGGATGCTTCCAAGTGGCCCGGATATTATCGATGTTCTGCCTGGGGCTACGGTCACGTGGACGGAAATATCCACCAACGATTTACCATGCCTATGCGGTACTATAACGGTGCATGGCAGGTTATGATGGTAAGCTCAAGCTGTGATTGTTATTGGGGTTATCATTACAACTACGGTATTTTTGAATGGAAGAGCAGTGCCCTACAGGCATGTCCCCATACCTCATGGGTTACATTCGACACCGCTTATAAGTTCTACCGCACCAATGCGAAAGCCACCTCCGGCAGTAAGGGCTATGTTGCTTTCCAGGTGGGTATCTCCCGTATGGGTATGCTTCAGGATGCCTTGGACCAGTTTACACAACTGCTATATAACAGTAATTATAATATGGATCCGACGAAGTCACATACCCTGTCTGTTATCGGTTACGGCAAGATGCCTTACATCAATGGATCCTCCTTCAGATATTACGATAATGACGCTGATGAAAACGAAGAACCCAATAAGTATAAGGTTCTAAGTACCAGCAATTTGGGGTATAAGGGTGGCGTCAGCAAGTCCATTGCAACTCTGACATACGGTAATTATGAGGCATTTAATTTCTGTATCAAGAATTACTATGTAAACGGTAACACCTCTACGGATACTGCTACTCAGATCCTAACCGGCAGCCTAAATAAATTTGACAAAGCAAACGGTATGAAAACTGCCCCTATTTCGAAAGATGATTATATTGCACCGAAAACCACCGGTAGAAACCGCATCCTGATCCTCGTTACGGATGGCTGTCCCTCCGATAAGCTTGGTGGTGGTATGTTGTTTGATAAGACCACAGCTAACACTGCATTGGCTGCTGCAAATACCCTGGAAAAGGATGGCGTTAAAATCTATGCCGTCTGCATGGACAACTATGTTAAGGTTTCAAACGAAGATTTGGTTCCCGACAGTACCTTTGACTGGGCTAATGCAGGGAAAGATGGTTATGACGACTCGGAAGAAATGGAAGGTAAGCGTCAGCATGTTTTCCTCCAGTTATATTCTTCTAATTTCACCGGGGCAAACTCTATGGACGACAGACCTAAAAGAGCCTCTACCGCTTATGTTAAGGCTTCCAATTCCTCCGGTAGTACCATTGCCACTATTTTTAAGAACGTTCTTACCGGTGAGGTTGCGGAACTGAGCACCAGTAAGGTTATCGGTCCCGGTTCTCTGTATATCCATCAGGAGATCAACCGTGAGTTTACCATTGATCCGGAGACTCCCATCCGTATTTACGGAGCGGCTCATACCACCAACAATGCCTACGGAAGCCGTGTTCTCCTGGGTGAGCACTCTGTTACCAACACGAATACGGCACAGACCTTTAGCGGTAAGGGCTATACCCTGTCCATTTCTCCCGTCAGCGGTACGGAGAGATTTGTGGTTACTCTAAAATGGCTGGATGCCCAGGATGCCTTTATCCGTAACGGCGACATTACCACGCCTATTGCCGGTCTTTCTACCAAGAGGGGATATAAGATCTCTATGGATATTCCCTGTATCGTCAATAGAGACAACACCTTAGGCGGTAATAATATCCCCATCAATGTACTCAACAACTCCGGTCTGTATAAGGCTTCGGACAAGAACGACACTGCCAAGGCATCTGCCGCTTCTATAAAGTATGCTCAGCCCAATATCAATGTGGAAAGCACCGTCAGCGGAAGGGGCTATGACTACTTTATGACTTTGGAGGAGCTGGTCAGCCTGCAGAATACTTCTGCTGAGAATGTGCGGAAATATATCTTAGGCAATCTGTGCGACAGCTTAGAGGTTCGTACAACCAACTCAGCCGGGAAGAGTACCCTGGATTACCTCAGTTTTGGGCTCAGCCTCAAGGAGAAGGAATCCCGGAAACAGCTTATGTCTAAGACAGCAGGCTTTAATGCTACGACGATAACAGAGAGTTGGGGCCAAAATCTTGGAGAATTTGATCCCCTGTGTGATATGAACTATACCCTCAATGTCACCATGACCCAGCTCAACAACAGCAAAGATACCTTCGGCAATGATCCCTTCCCGTCCATCAATCTGGAATTGAATCCTGCTTACTACGCACCGAAGTTTGCGGTAGCTGACTTTGATGGTGAACTCTTCTTGGATATGCAGAATGAGGGAGATCCCACAAAACTCAGCTTTGACACATCCCAACTGGTGCTGAAGGACGGGTACCTGCACTTTAATTTTAAGTCTGACTTTAATGATGCTACTGCCAAAAAGCAGATCATGAATGAGGGATATCTCACTGTGGATTACACCCTGAATCATGCCAATCCCACCAAGGCTATGGCATCTGTAGCGCCCAATGACCTGACTATGGAGCGAGAGCTCTATATTATCCCCGGAAATGTGATTACCTATGATGATACCTATTTCCATCTGTACACCCATGAGTACGACAATCTTGCACAGTGGTTTGTTGAGGGTACATATGCGGAAGAAATGGTCAACGGCAATGCAGGGGAAGGCCATGGCTTTGAGTCTGCTTATATGGATAACACGGGAGATCTTGCAGGATCCGCTGTGGTATCTACTGTAAGCAAGAATGTGCCCACTTCCAATGCTTCTTTTGAATTCACCGGCACCGGCTTTGAAATCTTGTCACGGACAGCACCGGATAGCGGTGTGATCATTGCAGAGATCTTCCCCATGGAAGCGGATGGATCCTACGCCGATGTTTCTACTGTATCTATTCTGGTAGATACCTATCTTGCAAACGATACCATGTATCAGATCCCTGTGATCCAGTGGTCTTCCGATTACGGACGATACAAAGTGGTTATTTCCGGCTTCTATCACATGATCTTTGACCACAACCGTGGGAAGAAGGCTGTGATCACCGAGGAGACCCTGCGACAGATCCTGGGCTTGGATGAAAGCACTACCTTGATCTATAACCTTGAGGCAAAGAGTGATGCACCTGCTACTCGTGCTCCTACTGCGACAGCAGGCCAATACAATGTCTATTTGGATGGCATCCGGGTATTCAATACCTTGGGAAATCCCTCCGCAGATCCCATTGCAGAGGCTGTGTACAGCTTTGCAAATGAAGGTTATGCAACTTTTATTAACATCAATGACAGCATTCTGGATGCCAACTCTTCCATCCGGGAGAGCGATAAGGTTGCGGGTATCCTCTATGTAGCCTCCAACGAAAATGGCAACAGTGCCACTGCCGAGCTTGAGGATGTGTATGTCAATCAGGGCTTCCACCTGGGTATGAGTGGTAACAGCTCCGTAGGTGTGAAGCAAGTGGATGACAAATATTACTTACTGGATAGTGAGGGGAACCCCATTGTCCATCCCGAGTCCGGGCATCCTATCTTCTACATCATGAATGGCACCAAGCCCATGTATCAGGCTGTGATTGCCAACGAACTGGCCGCCGATTCCCTTTACTCCGTTTTGGATCGACGTTATCCCGTAAGTGCTTACGGCACAGGGGAGAGTAAGTCCTATGCCCTTTATACCGAGGCCGGGGAGAGACTGCTGACTGCAGAGGGCTGGCCTTTGAGATTCGTCACCGATGGAGCAGGCAACCGCAGATATTATACCGCTTCCGGTGCAACTGCCCTTACGGATTATGCAGATGCCTACAAGCGTGTTCGTATTCCGTATACCGCCACGGTAAGCGGAAATCTGTATTACCTCTTGGATCAGCAGGGAAATCGGATCGTGGATCCCGTTACCGGGGGAGAGATCTATTCTAAGAGCAAGCTGGTTACTGCACCCTTCTATAGCGATGGAACTCAGATTGCAGAGTCCAACCGGGTTTATAAGCTCTATTTGGACACTCTTGCGACTTGGGACGTGGCAACTGACAACGGTCAGAACCGCAGCTATCTCCTGAACCGTACGGGAACCATGGTAAATAACAAGACAGCCAACGAATTTATCCTTGTAGAGGGCAGTGGCGCCAATCGCCGGTATTCTGTTGTGACTCTGGATACCGATGTGGACCTCTTTGATGCCTATGGTCTTGAAACACAGAGCAAGAACCATGATTGTGACGTCTGCGGAAA
>JAZREB010000445.1:0-13251 GCA_045660585.1 Faecousia sp.
GCTCCGGTATTGCGGATATAGTAGCCGTTGTCAGCATCTTCGAAAACCCAGTGGCTGCAATCATTGGCATCAGCTGTCATGGTTAGGCTGTTGCCGGTTGCGCCGGAGGTCATGTACTTGCCATCTGCATCAATGAAGAGGAAGGAACCGTCTTCGGCCTTCTCAACGGTGAAAATGTTGGTGGCGGTGTTGGTAGCTGCCTGCTTGATACCTGCATCGCTGACACCGGTGCTGACATCGGTGCTGGGAGCCAGTCTGGAGCCGGAAGCGGTGTTGCTAACAAAGGTATTGCCTGCGGGATAGTAGATCAGAACTTGATCTTCAGATTTCAGAGTGGAGGGATCGACATAATCACCGATGTATTCGCCTTCTGCTTCGCCGACTTCTACTTCTGCGTCATAAACGATCTCCCAGTTGGAGGGGGCGGGAGCAACACCGCCGTTGGCAGTGGTCTCAGCAGTGAGCCACTCGGCAATGAGGTCCTGTACAACGCCGCCACCCAGATCGTCGGTCTGAGACCAGATAGCATCCTCGGTGGAATAAGCGGCGAAGGGGCCGTTGCCCAGGTGGTAGTTGTTAACTGCGAAAACGTAAGTCTCGTCCAGCTTGAATTCCTTGCCGTTGGCAAAGCCCTTGATCTCGGCACGGTTGCCTACTTCCTCGGACATGTCATAGACGAAGTCAAGACCGTAGAAAATGGGGTTGGTGAAGTCATCACCGGTGGTGCCGAAAACAGGAGTTCCGGAAGCAGTGTTGACGGACAGTCTCTCGGAAGCATTGAATTCCAGAACGTCCTTGATCTGCTGACCGGTCAGGGGGATCAGATACAGGGTGTTGTCGTACTTGTAGAGCTGATAGATCTTCTTCATGGTCATGGTGCCGGGCTGTACGGTGTAGCTGCCGCTGACGACCACGGAGGTAGAAGACATATCAACAGTCAGATGATCCAGGCCGGTAGCGGCATAGAGCTCTGCAACTGCTTCTTCGGTGTTGTACTTTTCAGCCAGATACTTAGTACCCATGGCTATCTGTGCACGTCCGATGATGTCCATGGTATCGGTCTGCTGGAGGTAGAACTTAGTGGACTTGGACCAGTTGCCTGCCAGAATGGTGCCACATTCCTGGTTGACATACTCGGAAGCCAGTTCTACGTAAGGAGCCATCTTAGCCTTCAGATCTGCATCGGCAGCCTTGGTGCTCAGACCAACTACGGAGTTGGACTTGATGTAGAGCTTGCCCTCTGCGTTGACTGCGAAGACGGTCTTGGTCAGGTTGTTGCCTGCACCGTTGACGACCAGAACTTCCTTGCCTTCCTTGTCGGCATAGGTATTGCCGGAGTAGGAGGAGCTGTGGTCGTGACCTGCAACGATCATATCGATGCCGGTGTTGTTCTTGATCACGGAGAGGATCTGGTTCTCGGAGTTAACACCGAATTCGATGTCCTCGGGAGCAGCACCGTCGCCCAGACCGGAGTGGTAGGCTACGATAACCAGATCAGCGCCCTGAGCCTTGACCTCGGCAACATACTTCTCAGCTTCCCATGCGATGGAGCCGGTGGTGTTGTCGGGATGGGTGAACACGATGCCGGGATAGTTGTCGGGAACGTCCCAACGGGGGCAGTCGGTGTTCTCAAAGCCGATGATTGCGATCTTGTAGATTTCGCCATTCAGGGTGAATTCCTTGAACATGTAGGGAGTGAAGACATTCTCGCCGGTAGCCTCGTAGTAGAGGTTAGCACAGAGAGATTCTACCACATTGCCCTGGGTGCCGTCTGCCAGATAAGCACGAACCTCTTCCATCAGATCCCATGCATAGTTAAATTCATGGTTGCCGATGGTAGCGGCATCATAGCCGATCTCCTTCAGGCTCAGAGCCATGGGGTTGGGGAGCTCCGTCAGACCCTGCTTCTGCAGAGATAGCTGATAGCTGGAGACGGGAGTGCCCTGGTAGGTGTCGCCGTTGTCAAGCAGGATCACATTGTCATAAGACGCTCTGATCTCCTTAACAGCAGTAGCGACGTTGAGCATGCTGTTGTTCATGTTGGTGTCGTTGAGCACGTTCTTATCCCACACGCGACCGTGCATGTCGGTGGTGGTGAGAAGCACGAACTCATTGGACGTGTCCTCTGCCGCAAAGACGGACAGGGGAGCCACGCTGAGGAGCATTGCCAACATTACAAGAATGGCAATACCGCGCTTGAACAGGTGTTTCATAAATTGTTCCTCCTTTGAATAATATTTGGAATACCTGCTCTAATATTTTACACCTTTTGGGGTATTTTTTCAAGTAAATCTGTGGTGAAAAAAGAAAATTGGGCAAATTCACCAATAAGTATCAAAAAATCCCTCTCATTGCCTTTTTGCTACAGGAATCATTGTTGAAACATACAAAAATAAAATAATCTGTCCCAAAACGGAAATTTTATGCTATAATGAACAGGCACACACTCTTATAGGAGGAATTTTAACATGACTACAGATCAACTCACTGCCCTGCTTCACGCAGATCCCATTGCCCTGCTGGAACGGGACAGAACCTTATATTTTGACCAGATTCGCAAGGCTGCCGATGTGATCGCCGCCAATGCCGACACCCGTCCTGTGGTACTCCTTGCAGGCCCCTCCGGCTCCGGTAAGACCACCACTGCACTGCTCATCGAGCGAGAATTGAGAGCCCGAGGTATGGGAACCCATACCCTGCAGATGGATCACTATTTTTCTCCCTTGACGGAGGAACAGCTCGCTCTGCTGAAGGAAAATAAGCTGGATTTGGAGCAACCCTCCCGAGTGGATATTCCCTTCTTCCGGGAACAGTTGGGACAGATTCTCCGCGGGGAAGAGGTCAGTCTGCCTCGCTATGATTTTAAACTGAGCAAGCGTTTCTTCGACGGCCACATGCTCCAACGAAAGCCCGGGGAGATCGTCATTATGGAGGGCATCCATGCCCTCAATCCGGAGGTCAGCGGATATACAGACCAAACCACCCGTGTCTATGTCAGTGTCCGTACCCGTGTTACCACGAAGAATGGGGAGGTTCTCCATCCTTCCAAGATCCGCCTGGCTCGACGTATCCTCCGTGATCGCACCGGCAGAGGTCGCAGTATCCATGATACCGTGGGTATGAAGGCCAAGGTAGACGCAGGGGAAGAAAAGTACATCATGCCCTTTAAGCCCAATGCCCATATCGACATTGATACCTTCTATTCAGCGGAGCTGGGTGTTTACCGTCCCTATTTGTTAGAGGATATGAAGGCAGTCCTCGGTACCTATCCGGAACTGGAGGACCTTGTCCACACCATCGAGGAACTGCCGGATATTTCCGATACTTTGGTTCCCAAGGATTCCCTTCTGCGAGAGTTTATCGGTGGCAGTGAATTGGCATACTGATCCTTATTCCGAAGCAGACCTGCTTTTTGGCAGGTCTGTTTTCTGTTATTTCGGGGGAATTGAGGAAAGAAGAGAAATTACGCTTCTTCTACAAAAATTACGCTTCTTCTACAAAAAACTTGCATATTTCTTGGGAATATGATATGATACTCTGAGAATGTAGTGTATAAAGGGGTAATTATGAAGTATTATGCCATCGGGAATCTCCGGGTATCTCTGGATCCCGGTCCCATGAATATACAAGATAATATGCTGACAGCGCCCTTCGTCTCTACGGCGGACAGCGATGGCATCCCCTTTTGTGTTATCTGTCGGGGTGCAGACCTTTCTTTTCTGAAGGATTGGGAGCTTGAAGTGTACACCGGCTCTTATGAGATCCGCCGAGATGGGGAACGAAGATTCTTGCTCTATCACTGGATGACCCATCGGTATGCCTACGGCCTGTATTTAGAGGAATTGTACGGCAGAGATGAGATCTGCCTGTACTGTCATGAAGGGATTGGACAGATCAAGCTTACTGCCGCCACTGTCATGGGGGCAGCGGGACTGCACCATCGTCTCATGCAGGCAGATGGCGGAACCATCCATGCCTCCTATATTTCCCATAAGGGGAGGGGGATCCTCTTTGCGGCGCCTTCCCAAACAGGAAAATCCACCCAGGCAGAGCTGTGGCAGAGATATGCCGGAGCCGAGATCCTCAATGGGGATCGGGCACTTGTATTCTGCCGGAATGGTCAGTGGTACGCAGGGGGCTATACTGCATGCGGATCTTCCTGTATTTGCAGAAATGAGAGTTATCCCCTCAGTGCTATCGTATTCCTGGAGCAGGGGAAGGAGAATGTGATCCGCCCCACCACCGCAAGGGAAAGGATCCATGGACTCCTTGCAGGTATGGAGACGTTCCACTGGAGTGTGGAGGATATGGATCTTGCGCTTGCCTTGGCTACACGGATCGGCGCCGAGGTTCCCATCGTTCATTTTAGCTGCAGACCCGATGAGGATGCAGTTTATACCTTAGAACGCTATTTGGAGGATATGAGTCAATGCTGATTTCTGACTTTTTATTCAGAAAGGCATCCAGAGAGAGAATTCCCCTAAATGTTACCATGGAATTATCTCCTGTTTGCAATTTCCAATGCAAAATGTGTTATGTTCGCAAAACAGAGGCCCAGATCCGCAGAGAGGGAAAGTGCCTGCATACATGGGAGCAGTGGTTGGAACTGGCAAAGCAGTTGCGGGAAGCCGGAACGTTGTACCTGCTCCTGACAGGGGGAGAGCCTTTCTTATACCCTCACTTTAAGGAGCTGTATACAGAACTCCACAAAATGGGCTTCCTCATTATGATCAATACCAACGGCACCCTCATTGACGATGAGACCCTGGCATGGCTCAAGGACATGGCACCTTGCCGGATCAATCTGACCCTCTACGGTGGCAGTCGGGAGACCTATGGCAGGATCTGTGGCAATCCCCGGGGATATGATAAGGCTATGTATGCCCTCCGTTCTCTGAAAGAGGCGGGGATCGCTACAGTGATCAATGCCAGCATGATCCCGGAGAATGCCTGTGATTTAGAGAAAATCATGACGGTAGGACGGGAGCTGGAACTAAATACCCGGGTCAGCACCTACATGTTCCCCCCTGTCAGACGGGATGCGGAGGAATCCGATTCCCGATTCACCCCGGAGGAATCTGCGGATGTGTTTATGCGGAAGGTGATGTTCGGAATGGGTGAGGAAGCTCGTCTGGACTATTTCCGCAAACAGGTTTGTCCCGTATCTCCTGAGGAGGGGGACAACTGGGGCGACCATAAAGAAGAATATATGCGGTGCCGTGCAGGGCGCAGTAGTTTCTGGATATCTTGGGACGGAACCATGTGTGCTTGTGGGCTGATGCCCTTCCCCAAGACCTTCTACGCATTCGATGGCAAGATGTTGGAGCACTGGTATGAGCTCAATGCCGCTGTTCGGTTTGAGACTGTTCTCAGCGCCTGTGCCGGCTGTAAAATGAGAAACGTTTGCAGACCCTGCGTGGCTACGGTGTACGCCGAAAGCGGCGACATAGAGGGCAAGGTACCCTATTTGTGCCAACTGGCCCAATGTACCACCGAACGGATCGAAAACTATCTAAAGGAGCACGACAATGAATACGGAAAAGAAGAATAAATTATCCCGGAAACACTGGATCATCATTGGTAGCATTGCCCTTGCGGTGATTTTGGCGGTAGCCCTGATCCTGTTTAACCGCAATGAGGGAAAGGACAGGGATTGGTCAACGGTCATTCCCGGACAGACCCAAGGGGAACAACCGGGAGAGGAGACCCGGGTCAACGGTGAGCAAGATCCCATTGATCCCGAGGCACCCCGGGATACGGAGACTGCACAGACCGATACAGAGGGGGCAGATTCCGGAGACACTCCGACACAGAATACCAACCCGATCCCCACCTTGGGGGACGAGGATCCCTATGAGGATTGGCTTGCGGCGGCTATGATCGTGGGCATTTCCATGCAGTATAGTGATTATGAGTTCCTTGGGATCTATACCGCATCGGAGACACCGATTTCTGCCCATGACAGCAGTGCAGGGGCTTATGTGATTTTCAATGGAGACGGAGAAAAGCTGGCACTGAAATGTGTTCCAATCTCTGCAGAAAGAGCTGACCGTGGCACAGCGGATCTGTATGTGCCTGCGATCGGCTATGCCACCTATGAATTGGTGGAAGCATCCTCTGTTCCCGTAAACAGCCTTAAGGAACGGAAGCTGGAGGATCTGGTAGATATGATTTCCGCATCTGCTCAGGTTACCATTATCGAGCGATAAAACAATCCCTCGGACAACGAAAAAGTTGTACCGAGGGATTGTTCTATGGGACAAAGGGGAATGGTTAACGGAGGAAGAAGTGGAGGAGCTTTTTGGAGAGCTTGCTTGTATAGGGCCGGTAACGCATGGGGAGATCCAACCAGGTTTTCTTGTCTACAATAGATTTATAGTGGGAGAAGGCATCGAAACCGGCTTTGCCGTGATAGGAGCCCATTCCGCTTTCTCCCACACCGCCGAAGCCCATTTCCTCGGTTGCAAGGTGGATAATGACGTCATTGATACATCCACCGCCATAGCTTAGCTCCGTAGTGACTCGTTGGATGTGGGTTTTGTTCCCGGAGAAAAGATACAGCGCAAGGGGCTTATCTCTCTTCTTTAGATCATCCACAAGACTATGGAAATCCTCATAGGTAAGGATAGGCATAATGGGGCCGAAGATCTCTTCTCCCATGACGGGATCATCATAGGTAACACCATCCATTACCGTGGGAGGGATCCGACAGGTTTCCGGGTCGGGCTGACCGCCTAAAACGACCTTGTTGCTGTCTATGAGTCCGAGAATTCGATCAAAGTGTTTTCTGTTGATGATTTTGCCATAATCGGGATTCTTGAGGGGATCTGCTCCGTATTGGACTCGGATTTCCTTACAGACCGCTGTTACAAAGGCATCCTTTACGCTTTCGTGGCAGTAAATATGATCCGGAGCCACACAGGTCTGACCGCAGTTTAGGTATTTGCCGAATACGATCCGTTTGGCGGCGAGAGGGATATTAGAACTTTCGTCCACGATACAGGGACTCTTTCCTCCCAATTCCAAAACAACCGGGGTCAAATGCCCGGCGGCATGGCGCAGGACTTCCTTCCCTACAGCCTGGCTGCCGGTGAAGAAAATAAAGTCGAATTTTTCTTCCAATAGGGCGGAATTTTCCTCCCGTCCTCCTGTAACGACTGCCACATATTCCGGGGAGAAGCATTCTGTGATAATTTTTTCCACCATCTTACCGGTGGCCGGGGAGTAGGCACTGGGTTTTAGGATCACGGTGTTGCCGGTGGCTATGGCGTTGCACAGAGGCCCCACGGTCAACAGGAAGGGATAATTCCACGGACTCATAATCAGGGTGTTTCCGTAAGGAATGGGCTGCACATAGCTGTGGGAGGGGAACTGGGCAAGAGGGGTTCTAACGGTTTTCCTCTTAGAGAAGGCCTTAACATGACGTAGCATATAGGAGATCTCCGTTAGAGCAAGACCGCTTTCGCACATGAATCCCTCAAAATGGCTCTTCCCCAGATCGGCTTGCAGGGCGTTGTTGATGTCGACCTCATATTTCCGTAGGGCGGCATATAGCTTTTTCAGTTGCGCAATGCGAAATTTTACGGGAAGGGTGGCTCCCGAGCGATAATAGGCACGCTGTCTTTCCAATAGGCTGTGGATCTGCTCCTTGGTCATTTGGGCACCTCCGATTGTATAGATATCTTTGATAGAATTATACCACAAATCGTCTCTGTTGTCGATTCCTTTCTCACAGGCAGAGAGGGATTGTTTTTTTCCTGAGTTTGTGGTAAAATGATAAAAAATAAAATCTGAAAGGAGTGATCCCTGTGAAGGAACGCTATCGGGTCACGGGTATGACTTGCGCCGCTTGCTCTGCCAGAGTCCAACGAGTGACGGAGCAGTTACAGGGGGTGGAAAGCTGTCAGGTAAATCTCTTATCGGGCTCCATGGATGTGGTCTACAAAGAAGATGTTCTCTCACCCCAACAGATCATTACTGCGGTGGTGAATGCGGGCTACGGTGCCGAACAGGATACAGGGAGTGTTTCCCCACGGAAACAGCCGGAATTAGGGAAAATGAAACTCCGTTTATGGATATCCATTCCCCTGCTTGTGATCCTAATGTACTTTACCATGGGTCATATGATCGGTCTGCCACAGATCGTCCATGGCTTTCCTCTTGCCATGGTAGAACTGGCGCTGACACTCCCTGTGGTTATTGTAAACGGCGCTTATTACAAGAAGGGGCTCAGATCCCTCTTTAAGGGTGCGCCCAATATGGACTCCCTCATTGCAGTGGGATCCGGAGCGGCACTGATTTACAGTCTGGTGGTTACGGTTCTTATCTATTTGGGTAAGGGCGATCCCCATGACCTGTATTATGAGTCTGCGGCGATGATCCTGGCACTGGTGACCTTGGGCAAGTATTTTGAGACTAAGTCGAAGGGAAAAACGGGAGAGGCCATTGCCGCTATGATGGATCTGTCGCCCCAAACCGCTACGGTTTTGCGGGATGGCACTTGGGTGCAGATCCCTACGGAGCAGGTTCAGAAGGGGGATCTCCTACGGGTAAGTCCCGGCGGAAGGATCCCTGTTGACGGTATTGTAACAGAGGGACAGTCCACCGTAGATGAAAGTGCTCTGACCGGGGAGAGCCTCCCTGTAGAAAAGGCTCCCGGCAGTAAGGTATGTTCCGCTACCATTAACCAAAGCGGTGCGCTGACCTTCCGTGCGGAAAAGGTAGGGCAGGATACAACCCTTTCTCAAATGATCCGTCTTGTAGAGGAAGCGGGCAGTTCCAAAGCCCCGATTTCCCGTCTTGCGGACAAGGTTTCCGGGATCTTTGTCCCTGTGGTTATGGGCATCGCCCTTGTGACCTTTGTGATCTGGCTTTCGGTAGGGCGAGAGCTTCCCTTTGCACTGTCTGCGGCGATCTCTGTACTGGTTATCTCTTGCCCCTGTGCATTGGGGCTCGCCACGCCTGTTGCTATTATGGTGGCAACGGGACAGGGTGCCAAGCACGGCATTCTGATCCGATCCGGAGAGGCTCTGGAAACCCTCCACAAGATCGATACGGTGGTTATGGACAAGACCGGAACCTTGACAGAAGGAAAGCTCTTTGTAACAGAGATCTCTGCCAAGGAGCCCGAAAAATTCCTGGCAATTGTAGGTGCTTTGGAACAGTTCTCCGAGCATCCCATTGCCAAAGCGGTGTTACGGGAATGTGAGGAAAAGGAGATCCCATTGGGAAAGCCGGAGCAGTTCCGTGCCATTGCAGGCAAGGGCGTTTCTGCGGTTTTGGAGGGAAAAACCTACTACTGCGGAACCGGGGAATTGTTAGAAGAACAGGGGATCGTGATCCCGGATGAAAAGATCCCTCTTGGGACACTGCTGTTCTGTGGCGGTGATTCCTATCTGGGACGGATCGTCCTATCCGATGTGGAAAAACAAACTGCCAAAACAGCGGTTTCCCGACTCCACGCTATGAAGCTCCATGTGAAAATGCTCACGGGAGATAATGAGGCCACGGCTCGTGCCATTGGAGATCGCTTGGGGATCCGAGATGTGGTAGCCCAAGTTCTGCCCGACAGGAAGGAAGGGGAGATCGCTTCCCTCCAACAGGAAGGCCACTGTGTTGCCATGGTAGGCGACGGCATTAACGATGCACCCTCCTTAGTCCGTGCCGATGTGGGCGTTGCTATTGGAGCAGGGACGGATATTGCCATGGAGGCGGCAGATATTGTCCTAATGGGCAGTGATCCCGGCTCGGTAGCTACAGCCATAGAACTCAGCAAGGCTACCATCGGTAATATTAAGATGAATCTGTTCTGGGCATTTTTCTATAATGCCCTGGGGATCCCCATTGCGGCTCTGGGGCTCCTAAATCCCATGATCGGTGCGGCGGCTATGAGCTTTAGCTCTGTTTGCGTGGTTAGCAATGCCTTGCGCCTGCGCCGTTTCCGTCCCAAGGAGGAAAAAATCCAAAAAATCGAACCGCCTGTAGAAGAGATCCTACAGACGATCCCGGAGGAACCCATATCTCAGCAGAAAGGAGAAGAACCCATGGAACTGAAAATCGAAGGCATGATGTGCCCCCATTGCAGTGCCCACGTAGAGAAAGCCCTCCTGGCTATTGACGGTGTAGAAAGTGTCGTTGTCAGCCTCAGCGACAAGAACGCTGTTGTGACCGGCAGTGCAGATTTCGAGGCCTGCAAGAAGGCTGTCGTGGATGCAGGATATACCGTCCTGTAATAAACTCGTCAATCATCAGTAAAAGCCCGGAAACGAACGTATTCGTTTCCACGCTTTTAAATTAGGATCATTCCATGGTGGCGGCTCTGTAAAGGAAGGTGACGATCTGTCCGCGGGTACATTCCATGGCAGGGGAGAAAAGACCCTTGCCGGTGCCGTTGGTGATCTCGTTCTCAACCGCCCAGAGAACGGCACTGTAATAGTACTCAGCGGGGGAAATGTCTTCAAAGGGGTTTTCGGCAATGGTAGGAGCGGGCTCCCCCTTGGTTCGCCACAGGAAGGTAGCGACCTGTCCGCGGGTGCAGGGCTTGTGGGGGGAGAAAAGACCCTTGCCGGTGCCGGTGGTGATCCCCTGTTCTACAGCCCACAGAACAGCTTTGTAGTAATAATCTGTGGTAGCGATGTCTGTAAAGGGACTTTCTGTGCTCCGGGGTTCTGGAGAGCCCTCGGCTCTCCAGAGGAAGGTGACGATTTGCCCACGGGTGCAACCGGCCTCCGGGGCGAAGGTCGTGGGGGTGGTGCCGTTAGTGATTTTGTTTTCGACTGCCCATGCTACGGGAAGGGCGAAGTAGTCCTCGGCCTTCACATCTGCAAAGGGAATGGTCGGAGTGGGATCGGGAACATCGGGGACATCGGGAATATGGGCAACATCGGGAACATCGGGGACATCCGGCTCTTCGGGAGATTCCATGGCAAAATGGAGCTTGTCCATGCTGATTTCGTAGTTGAAGTCTTCAATTAGGATTTTGTTCCACATTGCCTTTGAGCCGGCATAATAAATATCTGTCAATTTGATGCAGCCTGCAAAGGCGGCCATTTCGATGAGTGTCACGGTTGTGGGGATGTATACCGTTGTGAGAGCATGACAGTCGCTAAAGGCACCGCCATCGATAGTGGATACTCCCTCCGGAATGGTGACGGAGGTGAGATCGGCGCAACAGGCAAAGGCTCCTCCTGCAATGGTGATGACACCGTCGGCAACGGAATAGGAACCGCTGAGGCTGTCCCGTGCTTCGATCAAATACTTGCCGAGATAGAGAACGTCGTTGGTCCAGTTGGCAGGGTTATTATAATAGGCGGTACCGTTAAATGCGGAGGCACGCAGAGTGGTGACATGGTCCCCTATGGTAATGGAGCTCAGCTCGGGACAGCCGGAGAAGGCACATTCTCCAATAAAGGTGACGCTGTCGGGAATAACCACAGAGGAAAGAAGCAGGCAACGAACAAAAGCGGCATAGCCAATGGTAGTTAGACCGTTGCCTAAGGTCAGATCGGTTAACGCATAGCAGTTTTGGAATGCAAAGTCCCCGATGGAGGTGACACCGTTACCGATAGAAACGGAGGTAACTGCTTTGCAAGTGGAGAAGGCTTCTTTTTCGATGGTAGTGACACTGTCGGGAATGACGATGGATTCCAAAGCATAGCAACCATTGAAAGCCCGTTCGCCGATGTAGGTGACACTGTTGGGAATGGTGATGGAGGCCAGAGCGGGGCAGTTGCCGAATGCATAGGAGCCGATGGAGGTCAGGGTGTCAGGCAGTTGGACGCTGACGATGGTATTACTGTTGATGAAGGAGAATCTGCCTACAGAAGTGACACCGGAACCGATCTCTACGGTCTTGATGTGGCTCAAAAGGGAACGCCACGGAAGATCCCAATAGGAGGACCAATCAGTCATAGGACCTGTACCGTTAACGGAAAAAATGCCGGTAGAATAATCAAAGACCCATTTCACGTGATCGCCACAGGAGCCGGATTCTGTCACAGCGTGAACCTTGGGCGTGGTGGGGGCAAGCAATCCTATGAGAGCACATAGGACGAGCAACATGGAAAGAATACGTTTGTTCATAGTGTTTCCTCCTAAAAGAATAACCGTGAGAGGGGAGCTCTCTTACACTACTACAATAGCACAAGCCCTTACCCCTGTCAAGCACAATTTAAACAATAAGAACGAGGGAATATACGGGGTGTCTTCAACCGGGAAAGGAAGTTTTAGCAGAGATATGAACGGGTAAAGCGCTTCGATGGGCAAAGTGTTTTCTCAAAACCATTTGACAAAACCGATCTTATTTGCTATGATAAGAGTGTAAAAGAAATAACGGAGGTTTTACTATGGAAAAAGTATTTACTGAACTGGCACCCGCCGCGATCGGCCCTTATTCTCAGGCTGTGAAGGTTGGTAATCTGGTCTACACTTCCGGTCAGATCCCCATCGATCCCAAGACCGGCAATGTCGAGGCACAGGATATTGCAGGCCAGCCCCGCCAGGTCATGGAAAACCTGAAGGCCGTTCTGGAAGCCGCCGGCACCTCTATGGATAAGGCTGTGAAGACCCTGTGCTTCCTGACGGATATGGGAAATTTTGCCACCTTTAACGAGATCTATGCCGAGTATTTTACCGGCAAGCCTGCACGTAGCTGTGTTGCGGTTTGCGCACTGCCCAAGGGCGTTCTGGTAGAGGTAGAGGTCATTGCGGAGCTTCCCTGATCGATCATTCCAATGTAAAACAAAGGGCAAATGAAGATGGACGGCACCTTCATTTGCCCTTGAAATTTTATACACAAAAAATATGATATGGAGGGAATCACTATGATGAAAAGAATATGGGCTCTGGCTTTGGTACTGAGCCTCTTGCTGTCGGTTTTGCCCATGGCATCCGCAGAGGAAGAGGTCGTAGAAAGAACCGATAGCTTGGACCGTTGTTACTGTACCACCGCAGTGGCTGAGACCAGAGAGCTGCACCGTCCCGACTTTACGGGAAAGCTGATTGAGGTCACGCCCCAAAGAGTGGCAGACACCTTCCGCTATCTGGATGAATTCTATGTAGAGGAGCATCCGGAAGCCGCTTTGGAGATCTACCACGGCACCCAAAAGGATCAGGAGATCCTTCTGACTCTGGCACAGATCATTACCAAGGATTGCAAGACTCCTAAGGAAATGGCAGACGCTGTTTCGGAATGGGTCTACAACAATATCGTATACGAGGTGGCGACCTCTGCATATCCTTCCGATACCTTCT
>JAZREB010000446.1:0-2240 GCA_045660585.1 Faecousia sp.
ACAGAAACCTTCTTAGCATTCTTGGAAACGCCGATAGAAGAAATGAGAGCGGTGACACAGGTGCCGATGTTCTGACCCATGATGATGGGGATCGCAACAGCATAGCTGACCTTGCCGGTGAGAGCCAGACCCTGGAGCATGGAAACAGAGGCCGCAGAGGACTGGATAATGCCGGTAAATACAGCGCCGAAGACAACGCCCAGAATGGGGCCGGTCAGGGGCTTTTCGAAAACGCCCAGAACACGCTCAAAGATGTCGGAATCTTCCAGACCTTCCATGCTGTCGCCCATAAGGGTCATACCAAACATGAGAACGGCAAAGCCGATCAGGATCTTACCGATGTCCTGCTTCTTCTCGGTCTTGCCCATCATGGTCAGGAGAATACCGATAAAAGCAACTAAGGGAGAGAAGTTGGCAGGCTTCAGCAGGTCAAGAGGGCCGCCACCTTCGATGCCGGCCAGAGAGAAGATCCAGGGAGTCAGCGTGGTACCAATGTTGGAACCCATAATGACACCGATGGTCTGTCGCAGGGTCATAATGCCGGAGTTGACAAGACCAACCAGCATGACCGTCATAGCAGAAGAGGATTGGATGGCAATGGTGATACCTGCGCCAAGACCCATAGCCAGGAGCAGATTGGAGGTGGTCTTTTTCAGAGCACGTTCCAGAGAGCCACCGGCCAGCTTAGACAGGCCGTCGGACATAACCTTCATACCATAGAGGAAGAAGGCCAGACCACCAAGGAGCATAAACACTTTCAGTAAAAGGTTCATTGTAATTTCTCCATTCTTTGATTTCTTTTGTGGATGATTTCACTTTTTCTTTATTTTTCGGCAAAAGGAACAGACTTAAAAAGCCAATCCCCACCAGTTACCATTATATAAAAGCATAGGAAAAAGTCAAGTATAACCTTTGTAAAATATTCCCCACGCCCTTACAATCAATTTTTCACAATCCACTACCTCCCGTTTATCGCAACCTTGGCACGAATGATATATCTACGATATGATGTACCTCGCCAAGGTGAGGCACGGATTAAAATATGGGCTAAAGCCCATTATTTTTTAATTTAGTGGCATAAGCCACACCGACATATACGTAGCGTATATCATCTGCGGAACAGATATCATACCGCAGGTATATCATTCGCCATAACGTGGGCGACAAAAAAGCTCTCTCGGAGGGGATCCGAGAGAGCCTTGTTATATCATAAAATTATGCCTCGCCGTTGCGCTTTTTCATGACCTGGCGCATACGCAGACCGTGGTCAAGCTCTTGCTTGCGGATACGGAGATTCTTGGGGGTGACTTCCAACAGTTCGTCATTTGCCAGGAATTCCAGGCACTGTTCCAGAGAGAATACTCTGGGAGAGGTGAGACGGAGTGCGTCGTCGGAGCCGGAGGCACGCATGTTGGTCAAGTGTTTCTTCTTACAGAGGTTGACAGTCATATCCTCGTTACGGGAGCAGATACCATCCACCATACCGGCATAAACATCTGTGCCGGGTCCAATGAATAGTTGTCCGCGTTCCTGTGCATTGTACAGACCGTAGGTTACAGCTTCGCCGGTCTCGAAGGAAATGAGGGAACCGCTCTTACGGCGTTCAATCTCGCCCTTAACGGGAGCATAGGATTCCAGAATAGAGGACATGATGCCTTCGCCACGGGTGTCGGTGAGGAACTCGTTACGATAGCCGAAGAGTCCACGGGAGGGAACCAGGAACTCCAGACGGTAGCGGCTTCCCATGGGAGTCATAGACAGAAGGTCGCCCTTCCGCTTGCCCATTTTCTCGATAACGCTGCCCATGGTGGCTTCCGGCACGTCGGCGATCATACGCTCGATAGGCTCGCAGACCTTGCCGTCAATGACCTTGGTCAGGACACGGGGAGTACCTACCTGGAACTCATAGCCCTCACGGCGCATGGTTTCGATCAAAATGGAAATATGCATCTCGCCACGACCCGCTACATTGAAAGCGTCGGTGCCCTGCTCGGTGACATGGAGGGAAACGTCCTTAAGAAGTTCCTTCTGCAAACGGTCACGGAGGTTACGGGAGGTAACATACTTGCCTTCCTTGCCGGCAAAGAGAGAATCGTGGTCAGCGAACGTCATTTCGATGGTGGGATCGCTGATTTTCACAAAGGGCAGTGCCTCCACTGCCTCGGGGGCGCACAGGGTGCGGCCGATGGTGATATCCGCCATACCGGACAGGGCCACGATCTCACCGGCGGAAGCCTCCT
>JAZREB010000447.1:0-8418 GCA_045660585.1 Faecousia sp.
CATGCGGTACAGGATGGTGACCAGCATAGCACGGGTCAGAGTCTTGTCGGGAGCGAAGGTGGTTGCATTCATGCCGTTCATGAGCTTGTTGCTGAATACATATTCCACAGGCTCACGGTACCACTGTGCTTCGGGAACATCGGTGAAGGGGAAGGGCTCTTCCTCACGTTCTTCATAACCACAGACAGAGCAGGTACCGTCTACCATGGTATGTCCCGCTGCAGGGATGGTCTCGTCATAGGTATCTCTGCAGGTAGAACAGGTGTAGGTCTTGATTCCGGTTTCTTCACAGGTGGGTTCCTTAGAAACCGTCTCCTCATAACTGTGACCCGTTGCAGGGATCTCTTCCCCACCGGACAGGATCAGGGTACAGACGGTGCAGTACTCCCCTGCCGTCTTGCCGGGTTCGGTGCAAGTGGGCTTGGTTTCTTCCAGTACACCGGGGGTATGGGTATGGTCGGAGATCAGGATCTCCCCACGGTCGCGGACACGGATACGGGCGTAGTAGCCATGGGTGACAGCATAGGTGTTGTCATAGGAGGCCAAGCCGGTAGCGGAAATGGCCTTGCCCACTTCCAGATCCTCGATCTCCTTCTCCACGGTGATATAGCCGTCAATAAAGACTCTGCCCACATTGCCGTTCTCGTCTACCACATAGATGGAGTCTACCAGACCGTTGGTGATGGTAAATTCTTTTACATAGCCCTTTACGGTAACCAGAGAGCCTGCCATAGAGCAGTCATTGAGCTGAGAGATCTCAATGACCGTAGGCTCTACGGGAGCTGCAGTACCGATCTTCTCAATGGTCTGCACCTGGATCTCTGCCTCACCCTGGAAGAAGTCCGTCAGGCCACGGATCCGAACCACATCGCCCAGCTTGTAGTCCCCTGCTACAGGGAAACAGCAAATGCCTGCGGTATCGTCCTGGATATAGATACAATCGAAGAAGGCGGTGTCCTTATGGTAGCCGGAAGCGTTGGAGGTGACGGTACCTTCAATGACATAGGAGCAACCGGCCTCAGTCTGTGCCTGTACCTCTGAAATGGGGGTAATTACCAAGGGATTGATGGCATAGAGCAGGTTCTTTGCCAGGGCATTGTTGCCGTACTGTTCGGGAATCTTCACATTCATGTCATTCATAAATGCGGTACCGCTGACAAGGATCATACCCTTGCCCTCCGGGCGTTCTGCCGCCATCAGGAGCAAACGGGAATAGGTCTTGCCGTTAGAGGCGGCATAATCATAGAGCACAGGCTCCAAAGTGCGGTCGCTGTCAGCGTCTACGGATCCTGCATCGGAATTGCTAAAAAGGACGGGGCTCACATCCTCGGGCAAGGTAGTCAGGACATTGCCCGACTCATCTACAGCATAGATAGAGGATCCGCCATAGTAGTAGATGGACCGGCTCAAGCCCTCAGTTAAGGGATCGGTGCCGAATTCCGCAGTGTAAATGCCGTCATAGGTGCCATTCTTAACAGAATCATCCAAAAAGCGCAGAGAGGATCCCAACGCCTCTAAGACAGCATTCATGGTGGCGGCAGAGTGGGGCTGTGCATCGTACTTGTCATACTGACCGGAAAGGATCAGGATCCCTCCCCTTTCGTGGAACTTCCGCAGAGCCTCCAATTCTTCCGCAGTAAAGGAGTCGTTCCGTCCATCTCGGCGAGAGGGGGGATTGATGACGATGGCATCGGTTTTTTCGTTCTCGCAAGCAGCGATCAGATCCTTGGATTTGTCTGCCACATTCACACGGATGTTGGCACTCTCTGCGTAGGATGTGAAGTTCTGCATTTTGCCTGCATATCCACCGTTTACATACTCATTCTTATGAGAAGCATCAATGGTGATGTCGGCTACCTCCTGCGCAGGAAGGGGAGTAAATTCCACATTTGCGGTGAAGGTATATTCTCTGCCGTTATATTCCACCGTAGCAACGACGGAAAGGCTCATGAGCTTGGCAACAGTGGGAGTGTAACTGAGAGTAACGGTGCTCTCTGTGCCGGTAACCAGCAGGTGGGGGTCATTGTCAACATGGATGACCTGACTGCCGTTTGCAGTGTAAACAATGTTCTTTACAATGGCATCTGCATTCTCTCCGTTGCGGAAGACGGTATTGATCTGCAGTTCTTCCCCAACCACGGGCCATTCTGTGTTAATGGTTGCGCTCTTGATACCCAGGCGCAGGTTTTCGCCCACCCAAACAGGGGCGGTCACGGCGATGTCCTTATCCCCCTGGATCACGCGGACATAGTAGTAGGTGTACTCAGGCTCCAGCTCTGCAGTGAGGACGCCGGAAGCCAGCTCCTGCTCATTGGTCCAGGAGTATACCACCTTGCCGGAGTTTGCAATGAGATCTACGGAACTAAAGGTCTCCCCTTCGTCCGCATCTCGGAGAAGGATGCTAAACCGGAGAGTCTCGGGAGCCGTCTCCATAATGGTGCCCATGGGCAGGTCGTTTACGGTGTAGGTGATCTCTAAATTGCGGTCTTCTGTTGCATAGACACGATAGCTGCGGATGGCATCGTAAATGGCCTCCTCCGTAAATTCCTCAACCAAGATAACATCTCGGGCTTCGTTAGCGTTGCCCCAGCCACCTAAGTGGTTATCCTGATTGTTGGTAGGTGCCACGTGCCAGCCCTTGTCCAGAGCCATGGTGTATTCCTCATAGCTGGGGAAATACTTATCGCCATCACGGATAGCACCTTCGCCGTTGCCAACCTCCACGAGATACACGCGGGAGTCTGCCTCGGGAGTCCAGTAGGCGAAATCCGTGAAGTTGCCGTAGGTGGCACCGGGGTGGTTAAGCTGGGTAATGCTGTCTACGCCCTCATCACGGCAGAGGAGGTCGTAGTAGGCACGCATACCTGCATCGGCGGTCTTGTTGTCCAGAACGGGGTTGTTTCTGGAAACGATGCCCTCGGTGACAAAGGTGTTCATATGACCGGGGCCACCGGTCCAAGTCATTTCAAAACCGGGGATCACGATGACTTTATCTCCGTGCTCCTCATTGAATTTGGCAAGGGTGCTCTTGTAGTTGCTCCACTTTGCCGCGGCTGCCGGGGAAGCCAGCTCCAAATTGTAGAGGGAGTCCTCGGAATTGGGGGCGGCAAGACTGTCAAAGTCGTTGGAGTGGTCTGTAAATGCCACGAAATCCACGTTCGCCTCCTCGGGAAGGGCGGCAACATATTCCAGAGCGCCTGTCAGGGTGCCTGCGCCGTCGGATTCGGCAGTATGGGAGTGGAGCTGGCCGAAAATCATGGTATACTCGGATTCCCCTACGGTGAAATTCCACTTTTTGGTGACGGTCTTGCCATCCTCACGGGTGACAGTCAGGATGACGACCGTTCTGCCTTTTTCCAAATCGGAAGCAGGCTTGTAGGTCACATAGCCCTCTGCATAGGTGGGGGTGATCTCCTGCCCGTTAATGGTCATGGTGAAGGTGGGATTCTCCCCTGCATTGGTGATCTTAGCAGAGATCGTCGGCCGTTTTTCCTCCTTGGTCTGGGAGTTTGCAAGGGGTTTCATTTCGGAAACCACAGGCTCATCCTTGACCTGAACGGAAATAGATGCTTCCATAGAAACGCCCTTATTGTCCACGCCCTTGGCCACGATCTCCAGGGCGGTGCCGGAAATCAGTTCCACGGGAATAGTGACGGAATACCGGCCGTAGGCACGGCTGATGTCCAGTTCGGTTCCGTTGACGGTAACGGACAGCTCCTTGGCGCCGAATACCGCATCTACAGTGAAATAGAGAATGTAATCCTGCAACACATTGGCAGGAGCGGGATTGCCGAAGGAGATCGTAGGCTCATTAACGACCCCATCCACAATGCTATCACTGTTGCAGGGATAGAAAAGGTAGGTGGCAGTGTCTCGGTCCCCGGTTCGGGTACCTGCAGTTACAGAGCCACTCTGTCCTAACAGAGTCTTGCCGTCATAGGAACGGATCATGTAGCCCCCGTTATAGGGTTCTACGATCCAGAGGGAGTTGGTATCGGGATCCCAGTCTGCGTTTTCCGGAGCCTTGTAATAGCCCAAAGAATCTCCCTTTACGGTCAGGTAGCCGAAGGTCTCGTTATAGAAGAAGAATTCTTCTCCGGATCTCTTTACCTTAAAGAGGAATGCGCCGTTTCCGCAGAGGGCTTCCTTGCCGGAAAGGGTTGCATTCACGGTCCGAATGCCCTTCCCCTCTGCTACGGAGAGAACACCCTTGGTAGACAAGTTGTACAGCACCACGGTATCTCCATCCTCAGGCAGGTCGGGGCGTTCCTGCCCCTCCAGCTTATAGATGGAAAGGGGATTCTGGGAGCTGGTTGCCTTGTACAAGGCGAAGAGACCACTTTTGTTGTAGCGCATGTGGATCTGCTCCTTGTTGGCATTGGCGACAACTGTAGCCGTTCCATCGGGATCAATGGTGATGTAGAAGGAACTGCCGTCTGTCTTATCGCTCTGGGTGCGGAGGAGATTGTCATTCTCCTCGGGAGCGCAGAGATAGCCGGAATCTGCAAAAAATGCATAAGTATCATCATCGGTGCCTGCCTCTAAGGTCAGGATCTGAGTGAGGTCATCAAATCGGCAGGTGTTGCCGGTTTTGAGAACACCG
Source organism: Faecousia sp. (assembly GCA_045660585.1). Taxonomy (GTDB): domain Bacteria; phylum Bacillota; class Clostridia; order Oscillospirales; family Oscillospiraceae; genus JAZOXB01. The sequence continues at coordinate 4,604 of JAZREB010000447.1, forward strand.
CCCTGTCTGCGGTTTCTGGCAGCCTGTACGGTACCCAGAGAGGCATCAAAATCACGGGCTGTAATAATGATCTTGTCTCCCGTCGAGATCCGGGAAATATCCGTAACCAGAACCGCTTCTACATCCCCTACTTCATAGGCGGTGTATTTCGCAGTCAAGGGGTCACTGTCCTCTTTGCCCTCTTCCCGAGCCTTGGCAACGATGGTAGTCTCCTCGTTGATTACAATGGGGGTTGTATAGGGAGTCCAGTTTTCATCTCCTAAATGATATAGGATGGTGGCTCCCTCGGCTTTTGTAGACAGGGTAACTACGGTGCCCTTGTACACATGTCCTGCGGCAGGGCTTGCTTCGGGGGGATCTGCCTTCAGAATAGGATCGGGTCCCTTGGTCAGTTCCCCTACAATGGGGAATATGTCTACATCGAAGTATTCTACAGCAGAGTTTACGGTATTGCTTACCTTGTAGCCACCAAACTGGTTGTATTTTCCGGCACGGAAGATCAGACCGTTCGTGGTAGCCGTAGAGGCGGTAAATCTCCAAGTGCCGTTAGTGCCCTGGGATTTTGTCCACACATAGGGGGTATCGGAAGATTTTAAATCAGTGCCGGAACCGTAGGCCAAATACTTTCCTCCCCAGGAAATGGTATAGCCTCCATTCACTTCTTCCAGTTCCAGAGCGAAGCCCAGAGCACCTTCTCCGGAAATCGTGCCGTTGGTAACGACAACGGAAGTGGATTTGACCTTCTTTTCAAAGGTGTTGTTCATGGCATAGTAGACACCGTCTATCTTTCCGGTAATTGCGAAATATTCTTTCTTGGGATCGGGGTCGGGATCCGGGTCGGGGTTAGGCGTGGGGTCGGGATCCGGGTCGGGATCGGGGTCGGGATCGGGGTGGGGATCGGGGTGGGGATCGGGGTCGGGATCAGGATCGGGCGTCCCATCGGAAAGCACCCAGAACCCAAGGGTTTCATTTTTGATATTGGTGGACGTGGGCTCGGTATAGGCTCTCCAATCGGGAGTAGCACCTACATACACCCCCAAATAGCGAGAAGCACCCCCGGTATCTGTTGTAGACAAATAATTGCTGACAAGGTTCCAGATACTTGGAGTGCTTCCGATACGGATGCCGTTATTATCGCTTGTTGTTTGGGAAAGATACTTTCCCCCGGCAACGATGGAATAGCCACCTTCCACAGGGGTGATGGTCCAACCAAAGTCAGCCTTTCCTCCGGGGACAGTTAGGGTGTCTCCGGAAATAGTCGCAAGAATGGCCAGGGGTTGTTTCTTTGTGCCTTCGGCTACGGTGGGTAGTGCGTAGGTGGTGCCGTCTTTGGTCATGGTGATAGCTATGGTGTCCTGAGGGGTAATAGCCTCAAAAGCCACAGCCTTCCATGTGCTCGTTCCCTCTGCTCCATAGCTCATCACAGGTACTAAGGACAGTACCATAGCAAGAGCCAACAGCCAAGAGAACATCCTGATGGTCCGTTTTGTCATGCGTTTTCCTCCTGTTCCAATTTTGATAAATTAGCGGCGCGCCCCGCCGGCTATCATTCTACCTATGAAAGTCTTACATTTCAAGTATTTTTTGCTTTTTTCCTATATTATTCTGAAATTTGTTGAAAGTATACACTTTTTACCATTAGATTTGTGCATGTACAGCAATAGGAAAATGCAAGCGTTTTTGGACAATTTTTTGTTTTATGCATTTTATACACGAAAATATTCATATATTAATCAGTCTGTTGTGAGGGATAATCGGATCATAAAAAATCGAAATCGTCACAGAAAGGAAGCATGGTTAATAGATGTAGAGCGATCCCTCCGGCCCAAATATCGGACTAACGTATATTGTAGCTGTATTGCCACGGACAGTTTGTCGCATTGTTTGTTATAAATAATACTTCTCACTAACAGAAATCGAGAAAGGCCCCCAATTTCTCTCCCATAGATCAGCTTGTGCATTATCGATTGTGCCTCTTCGGTAAACGGATATTTTTTCAGCAGAGATAGCATCCTCCTTAAAACAGCAAAGGAGGGCCTCCTTTCGGAGACCCTCCACTTTAATTGGGGGATAGAATTACTTTTCCAGACGGTCCAGGACCATGATAACCTTGGCTACCTGAGCGCGGGTTGCGGTGCCCAGGGGCTTGAGGGTATCCTTGCTGACACCGTTAACAACCCCTGCGCCGATTGCCCATGCAAAGGCATCTACAGCGTACCCGCTGACGGTATCTGCGTCAACATAAGCGGACATATCTGCCGTTTTGCTGACATCGTAGCCTGCATATGCGGCATAACGATACAGGAAAGTGACCATCTGCTCACGGGTGACGGACTTGTCGGGGCCGAACTGATCGGCCTTCAGACCCTTAACGATGTTGTTCTCATAACCCCACAGAACAGCTTCGGTATACCACTGACCGGTGGGAACATCAATAAAGGGATTGTCGATCTCGACTTCGGGAGAGCCTGCCATGCGGTACAGGATGGTGACCAGCATAGCACGGGTCAGAGTCTTGTCGGGAGCGAAGGTGGTTGCATTCATGCCGTTCATGAGCTTGTTGCTGAATACATATTCCACAGCCTCACGATACCACTGATTTTCTGCAACGTCGCCGAAGGGGAAGGGTTCCTCGGTGTGTCCGCAGATAGAGCAGGTGCCCTCGACCATGGTGTGGCCGGTTGCGGGGATCACTTCCTGAGGTACCAGAACCACAGTACATACCACGCAGTATTCGCCTGCAGTCAAACCTGTCTCGGTGCAAGTAGGAGCAACTGCTTCCAGAACACCGGGAGTATGGCTGTGATCGGCGGTAACAACGTCTGCACGATCGCGGACACGGATTCTTGCGTAGCTGTCATGCTCGATAGCATAGGTATTGTCGTAGGAAGCAACACCGGTAACGGTGATGGCCTTGCCGATCTCAAGATCCTTGACCTCGTTAGCGGCGGTAATGTAGCCGTCGATGAAAGCTCTGCCTACAACGCCTTCTTCGTCCACAACATAGATGGACTCAACAAGGCCGTTTGCCATGGTGTAGCTCTTGACATAGCCCTTCAGGGTAATGAGGTTACCTTCTACAGAGCGGTCGTTGAGCTGAGATGCGGTGATCTCCATGGGCTCTACGGGATCGGTTTCGCCGATCTTTTCGATGGTGCTTACCTGGAGTTCGGGCTCGCCGATATAGAACTCGGTCAGACCCTGGATGCGGACTACATCGCCGACCTTGTATTCACCGGCAACGGGGAAGCAGCAGATACCTGCGGTCTCGTCCTGGATATAGATACAATCGAAGAATGCAGTGTCCTTATCGTAGCCGGAGGCGTTGGAGGTAACAGTGCCCTCGATGGTGTACTTGTAACCGACCTCGGTCTGTGCGCGAACCTCTGCAATGGTAGAGATCACAATGGGATTTACAGCATTGATCAGATTCTGCGCCAGAGCGTTGTTGCCATACTCGGCAGGCTCGGTAACATTGTAGTCGTTCATGAAGGGAACGCCACTGACAAAGATCATGCCCTTGCCCTCGGCACGCTCAGCGGCCATGAGGAGGATACGGGAGGAGCTTGCGCCACTGGGAGCAGTGTAGCTGTACTTGACAGCAGTGCCGCCCTTGCCGTCGCTGTCGCCGTCTACAGAAGCGGTGTTGGCATTGCCAAAGAGGACGGGGCTAACAGTTGCGGGGAGAGTAGACAGGGTCTTGCCCTGTGCATCTACTGCATAAACGGAAGAGCCGTTGTAGAAGTAGACGGAATCTGTCAGACCCTTGGTCAGAGGATCGGGACCGAAGGCGGAAGCATATACACCATTGTAGG
>JAZREB010000448.1:0-4592 GCA_045660585.1 Faecousia sp.
GAATCAGCGTGTGGTAGAAATCAAGGAGATCCGCATGTCTCCCGGTATCGACACCAACGACCTGGACACCAAGATGCGCAATGCTTGCAAGTTCCTCACCGACGGCAACCGTGTTAAGGTCACTGTCCGTTTCCGCGGTCGTGAGATGGCACATACCGAGATCGGTGAACAGCTTTTGATCCGCTTTGCAGAGGGATGCGCAGAAGTATCCGTTCTGGATAAAAAGCCCAAGCTGGAAGGTAGAAATATGTCTATTTTCCTGTCTTCGAAAAGTGCTAAATAATTACAAAGGAGAAGTACCATGCCGAAACTGAAGACCCACAGCGGTGCAAAGAAGAGATTCAATCTCACCAAGACCGGTAAAGTCAAGAGAGCTCATGCTTTCAAGAGCCATATCCTCACCAAGAAGGACACCAAGCGTGGCCGTCGTCTGAGAACCACCACCTACGCTGATGTCACCAATGTCGAGGCCATCAAGAAGATGATCCCTTACAAGTAATCGGAAGAACAATCTAACAGGAGGATATTAAGAAATGGCAAGAGTAAAAGGCGCAATGATGACGCGCAAGAGAAGAAATAAGGTTCTGAAACTGGCTAAGTCCTACTGGGGGTCCAAGTCTACCCACTTTAACATGGCTAAGCAGGCTGTCAGGAAGTCCCCTGTTTATGCATACGTTGGCCGTAAGCTGAAGAAGCGTGATTTCCGTCGCCTGTGGATCGCTCGTATCAGCGCAGCAGTTAAGCCCTACGGCCTTAACTACTCCCGCTTTATGAACGGCCTGAAGAAGTCCGGCATCGAGATGAACCGTAAGTCCCTGTCCGAGCTGGCTATCCACGACAGCGCTGCTTTCGCTGCTCTGGTTGAGACTGCAAAGAAGGCTATCTAATCTCTATAACAGATCATACACCTTACAAGGAGCCGATTCCACCCGGAGTCGGCTCCTTTTTTATCGCCCCCGGCAGGGAGCGAGGGCCCCTTCTTTCTGCGCATCTTGAGATGCACTTTTATTTTCTATTGCCACCGGATTATGGCAGTGTCAACACAGATGCAGAGGAAAGAGGTGGAGAAAAATGCTTTTCCCTCTTTTCAATAAGGAAAAAATGTGATATAATTATACAGATATATAGGAAAGAGTGTCCCTTAGGACGAAAGGTGCCCTTTATGGATAACTATTGTAACGACCACGAGCATTGCCACCATCACCATCACGACCACGATCACGACCACGATCACGACCATCCCCACGATCATGACCACGGTCATGGACATACCCACAGCCCGGAGCATCGGGCGGCGGTGGTCAACCGTCTCTCCCGTGCCATCGGCCATTTGGAAAAGGTCAAGCGCATGGTAGAGGCCGATGCGGATTGCGCCGAGGTTCTGACCCAATTGGCGGCGGTTCGCGGTGCCCTTAACAATACAGCGAAACTGATCTTGCGGGATCACATCTCTCACTGCGTGGTGGATGCCGTAGAGCAGGGGGATCAGAAGACGGTGGACGATCTGGTTTCCGCTATTGATAAATTCTTGAAATAATCTCACTGAATGAGGTATTGCATATGACCGATATGAACAAAATCCGTAATTTCTCCATTGTTGCCCACATTGACCACGGCAAATCCACTCTGGCAGACCGCCTGCTGGAAGAATGCAAGACCGTGGAAAAGCGTGACATGGAGCACCAGATCCTGGACTCCATGGAACTGGAAAGAGAGCGTGGCATTACCATTAAGGCCACCGCTGACAAACTGAACTATACCGCCGATGACGGCGAGACCTATACCTTGAACCTCATCGACACTCCGGGTCACGTGGACTTTAACTACGAGGTCTCCCGTTCTCTGGCTGCTTGCGAGGGTGCCATTCTGGTCGTAGATGCTTCTCAGGGTATTGAGGCACAGACCCTTGCCAACACCTATCTTGCCATTGATGCCGGGCTGGAAGTCCTCCCTGTTATTAACAAAATCGATCTGCCCTCTGCAAGACCCCAGGAGGTCAAGCAGGAGGTAGAGGACGTCATCGGCATCCCTGCTCTGGATGCCCCGGAGATCTCTGCCAAGAACGGCATCAACATCCGATCCGTTCTGGAGGATATCGTGCAGAATGTCCCTGCTCCCACCGGTGACAGAGAGGCTCCCTTGCAGGCTCTGATTTTTGACAGCCAGTATGATTCCTACCGCGGTGTTATCGTCTACCTCCGTGTGAAGAACGGCGTTCTCCGTCCCGGCATGGAGGTTCGCATGATGGCTACCGGTGCAGAGTATAAGATCGTTGAGGTTGGCACTCTCCACCCCGCCGGCATGATCCCCTGCGACGGTCTGGGAGCCGGTGAAGTCGGTTATCTCACCGCTTCTATTAAGAATGTTGCAGACACCCGTGTAGGTGATACCATTACAGAGATTGCCCGTCCCTGTGCCGAGGCTCTCCCCGGCTATCAGACCGTACAGCCCATGGTCTATTCCGGTGTATACCCCGCAGACGGCAGTAAGTACGGCGACCTCCGTGATGCACTGGAAAAGCTGAAGCTCAACGACGCCTCCATGGACTATGCACAGGAGAGCTCCATTGCTCTGGGCTTCGGTTTCCGTTGCGGCTTCCTGGGCCTGCTCCATATGGAGATCATTATGGAGCGTCTGGAGCGAGAGTATAACTTAGACCTTATTACCACCGCACCCAACGTTGTCTACCGTATTACCAAGATGAACGGCGAGGTCGTAGAGGTCTACACCCCCCTGAACTACCCTGATCCCATGGAGATCCAGATGTGCGAGGAGCCCTTTGTTAAGGCCAGCATTCTGACTCCTCCCGATTACGTAGGCAACATCATGGAGCTGTGCCAACAGCGCCGTGGCGAATACCGTGACATGACCTATCTGGACGAAGGTCGTGTGGAACTGCGGTACTTCATGCCTCTGAACGAGATCATTTACGACTTCTTCGACGCCCTCAAGTCCCGTACCCGTGGCTATGCTTCTCTGGACTATGAACTGGACGGCTACCGCCAGTCCAAGCTGGTCAAGCTGGATATCCTGCTGAACGGTGAAGTGGTTGACGCTCTGTCCTTCATCCTCTTTGCAGACAATGCCTATGCCCGTGCCCGTCGGATCTGCGAGCGTTTGAAGGAGCACATCCCTCGTCAGATGTTCGAGATCCCCGTACAGGCCGCCATCGGTGGCAAGATCATTGCCCGTGAGACTATTAAGGCTCTGCGTAAGGACGTCCTTGCCAAGTGCTACGGCGGTGACATCACCCGTAAGAAGAAACTGCTGGAAAAGCAGAAGGAAGGCAAGAAGCGTATGCGTACCTTCGGCACCGTCAGCGTTCCCTCCGAGGCCTTCATGGCTGTCCTCAAATTAGACGAATGAAGCAGGTCACCATTTACACCGACGGAGCCTGCTCCGGCAATCCCGGCCCCGGTGGCTGGGGTGCCATTTTAGAGTTCCAAGGGGTGGAAAAGGAGCTGTCCGGGGGAGAACCCCACACCACCAACAATCGTATGGAGCTCAGTGCTTGTATTTTTGCCCTCCGTGCTCTGAAGGAGCCCTGCGAGGTACAGCTTTTCACAGATTCCAAGTATGTCTGTGATGCGGTTGTGAAAGGCTGGGTCTACGGCTGGAAGGCAAAGGGCTGGATCAAGGCCGACAAGAAACCTGCTTTAAATGTAGACCTGTGGGAACAGCTTCTGCCCCTGTTACAGACCCATCGGGTCACATGGAACTGGGTCAAGGGCCATGCCTCTAACGAGAAGAACAACCGCTGTGATGCTCTGGCAGTAGCGGAGTCCAAGAAACAGGTTGTATAAGGAGAAATCATATGTTATACGCAATTTTGGGCGCAGTAGTAGCTGTAGCCATCGGTCTGGATCAGTTGGTAAAATGGCTGACCATTCAGTATATCCCGGAAAACACCGTATTGGAAGAGCCGATTTTGGGCTTGTTCCGCCTGGCTCACCACAGAAATACCGGTGCCGCATGGTCCATGTTAGAGGGACAGACCTGGTTCTTCCTGTTGACCCTTGCTGTTTTTATTGTGATCCTGGCCATCATGATTCATAAAAAGTGGTTCAACAAGAAAGCGGAGCTCTTTGCCCTGGCCGCCATTTTAGGCGGTGCTCTGGGCAATGCCATCGACCGCATTTTCCGTGGGGGAGAAGTGGTAGATATGATCAAATTCCATTTCTGGATGGATTTCCCCACTTTTAATGTGGCAGATATCTGCATTACCCTGGGATGTGCATTCCTGGTCATTTATGTTATTTTCTTCGACAAAGAGGCGGCCGGTCTGACGAGCAAGAAAAAGCCCGACGACACGCCCTAAATCATATCCCTGTTGCCAAGGTGAGGACAGTTCCCCACCTTGGCTTTTTGTCGCTCTGTTGGAGCGAGTGAAATACCTGCGGTGTGAGAGCCCACGCAGACCTATGGGATGAAGGGTATCAAACTGCCAATTTCAGTTTGTCGAACCGTTGGTTCGAGTGATGCACCCACCTGCGGTGGGCGAGATGCAACCCACTGTCGTGGGTCGTGATGCGCCTACGGCATGATGCACCCTGCATTCGCAGGGCGTGAATGTGTGCCCCAAGGGGCACGGA
>JAZREB010000449.1:0-6342 GCA_045660585.1 Faecousia sp.
TGGGAGCCACAGCGGAATCCACAACCTCGGTATGACCCTTGGCCTTAGTAGTGACGTTGAAATAGAAACTACCCTAAGTAGTGGTCTTCCAAGTGTACTTATCGGTACCGGTAGCGGTACAGGTGGGAGCCTTGGTGGTGGTCTTGGTGTAATCGGTTGTAGTCAGGTTGGGCAAGGTCACGGTAGTAGTAGCGTTACAGTTAGAACAGGTTCCGGTAAGGATAGGGGTTGCGGAAGTGGTGGGGTTCTTGGTCGCCTTGTAGGTGTAATTATGACCTGTTGCGGAAACCTTGGAATCCACATAGCTGTCAGAGCAACGGGAACAGGTATGGGTGGTATAGCCCTCTGCGGTACAGGTAGGAGCGGTCACAACACTGTTGTAATCATGTCCCAGAGCCGCAACAGTTTCCTGTGCAGTGAGAACTGCCTTACAGACGGAGCAGTGCTTGCCTTCCGTCAAGCCCGTTGCGGTACAGGTGGGAGCCACGGCGACATCTACGACCTCGGTATGGCCCTTCGCCTTGGTAGTGACGTTGAAATAGAAGCTACCGTAGGTAGTGGCCTTCCAAGTGTACTTATCGGTACCCGTAGCGGTACAGGTAGGTGCCTTGGTAGTGGTCTTGGTATAGTCCGTGGTGTTCAGCTTGGGTAGGGTCACTGTGGTTGTTGCGGAACAATGTTCACAAAGCCCCGTAAGGGTACCGCTTGCAGAAGTTGTAGGCTTCTTGGTGGCTTGGTAGCTGTATGCATGTACAGCAGTAGGGGCCGTGCAAGGAGGTCCAATATAGACATAATCCAGACGATAGCTTCCCTCTATGGCGACCTTGCCGATGAGATCCAGGAAGTCCAATCGGATAGTCTCGATGACCTGTCCCACATAGGTCTCGCCAATAGGAATATGGATGAGGTAATAGCCCTCTGCATCTGTTTGAGATTCCTTGGTAGAGACCATATAGTTCTCGGAATAGCTCGCCGCATCTCCCAGAGCATCGGTCTTGAAGAAAACCTTTGTGCGGGAGTTCTCCGGCACAGTCACATTGACATCCAACTTCACACGAAGCTGGAATATTTCATTTGCGGAATAGATCTTGTGCTGTATAGAGTCCTTGTTATTCTTTGCTTCCATGCCTATGAACAGATCTGTATTGGTATCTCCCCCGGGGGCGGAAATTTGTCCGTAGGCATGACCTGTGCCTGTGGTGTCAAAGGCAGGCGGGGTGCATTGCTTATTCACAGTCCAACGGAAGCTCAGCTCTCGACTGCCGAGAGTGAAATCCAACAGGGTGCCTGTATAGGGCTGACCGCAGAGGGTGCATTTCCCCTCGGTCACAGCATGTCCCAAGGCTTCCACCATAAGCTGTTCCGCAAGAACCGTATTGCAAACGGAACAGTGCTTGCCTTCCGTCAGTCCGCGAGCGGTGCAGGTAGGAGCCACTGCAGCTTCCACCACCTCTGTATGTCCCTTGGCCTTGGTGGTCACGGTAAAGCTGAAGCTTCCGTAAGTGGTAGTCTTCCAAGTATACTTATCTGTACCTGTTTCCGTACAGGTAGGAGCCTTGGTAGTAGACTTGATGTAATCCGTGGTGTTCAGCTTGGGCAGGGTCACGGTGCTCGTGCCGTTGCACTTGGCACAAGTTCCCGTGAGGGTGCCGGTTGCGGAGGTCGTGGGCTCCTTGGTAGCAGTGTAGGTATAGCTGTGTGCTTCCGTCTTGCTGTAACCGCAGGAGCAAGTAGCAGTATGATTCTTGCTGTCTGTAGAGGTAAAACTGTAGCTGTGTGCGGTGGCGGTAAACTGTGCCGTAACCACCGTATCTGCGGTGATGTTGGTCAGAGCCTTGTCCCAACCCTTGAAGCTGTAGTGCTTGCTTCCGTCACTTGCCTTGGAGGGGGTTGCGCCGGAATAGCTTGCGGTTGCCCCCTTGGAAACCGTAGTAGTCGCCAACACCGTACCGTCCGCCCCCTTGAAGGTCACCAGATACAGAGGCTCGGGCAGATCCGTCCGTTTGCCTACAAAAATATAGTCAATGACAACGGAACCGCCACTGCTTGTGCTTGCCTGAATATCACGGAAGCGGAAGCCCAGGGATTTGATCTGTTCCACGGACTTGAAGTTGTCCTTCACAGGAATGGTGATTACCTGATATGCCGTGGAGCTTCCGTCAATGGCGCCATTTAAATTCTCATAGGACTTATAGGTATCACCTGTAAGGGTGTCGACGCACACAATAAGCTTGGGACTTATCCCTGCCGCGGTACATCCGCTAAGCTTGAAGCGAAGCTGAATATATTCCGCCTGCGAGGGGGAATATGCCAGAGGATAATAACTACGGTACGCTTCCCCGCTCCAAGGATACTTGCCGTAAGTATTGGTGGTTTCAATATAGGGGCCGTAGTTCCCCGCTGAGTCTGCATCGGCAATGACCTTGACGGTCATGGTGCCCGCAGAATTGTCTACAGTGGCGTTGGTGGCGCCTCCGTTTGCCCCCGTTGCCCAGTAGGGAGAGGTAGCTTGGTCAAAATTATATCCGCCGTATACAGGCAGGCTGTATCGTGCTTTATCCGTTGCGGTATTTTTGAAATCAAAGTACAAATTATATGAAGTATCTTTGACACCGCAGACACAGCTTCCGTTGCTGTAGCTGTGGCTTACAGAAGAGGAATAACTACAGCGGGAACAGGTGATCTTGTGGGTGGCACCTTCATTGGTATACTTGTAGCTGTGACCTAAGGCGGGGGTATAGTCTTGTTTATAGGTATAACCGCAGGTGGAACAGGCTCTCTGGGTATAGCCCTTTGCCGTGCAGGTAGCCTTCACCACAGACTCCTTGGCGCCGTGGGTACATTCATCCTTGCGGACGAATTTCACTGCGCTGACACGGAGGGCACTACTGCTTCTGGTAGCCTGTACATAGCCCACATTTCCTTCCTCAAATTCAAAGGTGCCTAAACTGACGAAGCCCTTTGTGCCGGAATGACAATTCATGGTGGTGGAATAGGTGCCGTTCTTATGTTTGACTTGGATCTGCGTTGCCTCGTCCGCGACCTCACTTGCACCAACGACCATTTTATAAATAAAGACTTCATAATGGCCTCTGCGGAGTAAGGGTCTCCATCTGACTTGTGCCCCGGTAGAGCTACTGCCAATGACTGTAGCACTATATCCGGCATAGCTACTGTTGCTCCAAGAGCCTGCGACTTTTTCAAAACCGTAGGTATTGGTATCTACAATAATATCTCCGTACAAGCCATTGTTCTTCACGTATTTCTGAATGTGATTGCTCTGGGAATAGACGCTTGTGGTGGTAGCGCTGTCCACATTGATGCCGGTCTCGTAGGACACAGCACCGTGATAAACCGTATTTCCCGTACAGACCACATTGTCTGCATTGGTAATGAACACATTGCCACCGGGCTTACCGGACTTTTTGGCAGTAGTGCTTGCATTGATAAAGCTATTGTTCCGAATGACGATATTCTTGGAAGAGAAGGTGCCGAAGGCCGCCCAAGGGGTGCTTTCCACAACATTGTTCTCCACTAAAACATTGCTGACAATACGACCGCTGACGGGATTGTAATCCGAAGGCTGTTCATCAATACCACCACCTACAAACATGGCGGCAGGGTCTCTCAGGGCTTTGTTGCAATCCTTCAGAGTATTGTCTCGGATAATCACATTGTTAATGGGTGTACCGATAGCCCAACGATCCCAGCGGATCAGGCAGTTGAGGATCAGCCCCGGATAAGCAAAATTCTCCACCCGATTGTTTTCCACCGTGCCGTTGGCAAGCCCCAGGTACATGGCATGCGCCAGACCGCCTGCAAAGGTGTTATTCCGTACAATGTAGTTGCCGGTGTTCTTGTCCATGTTCCAGAACTGGTTGGTATCCTTGTAATTGGTAGGCAAAGGATCTTCGAAGGTCACCGTACAACGCCAAGGCGCATTGCCGTCGGAGGTAAAATAATTTTCCCATGTAAAGCTTTTTATCTTGGAAGTCCAGCCCAGATCCTTAAAGTTAGCATCCCGCATGCCAAAGGTGGCACCTACATACACCTCATTATAGTGCATCCAGTGTGTCAGATGATCCAGAGCTACGGTGTAGTTGTCGATCTTGGGGTTACCGGACACACCGCCACCGAAGAAGTGGTTGGACAGATGGAGATTATCGTCATTGATGCCCTCCAAGTGACAGTTTTCCATACGGAAATAGCCATCCACGGAATGAACTTCCACGCCACCGTAGGAGGAAAATCTCTCCTTGGTACCGGGTGCGGGTTCCACAGAGGAGTTGATGATCTGGAAATACTCCGAATCGTTGCTGAAAATGGCCTGATAGGGAACAGTGTACATATGGAGATTATCAAAAGTGATATTGGTATTGGTCTGCATACGGAAACCGTTGACCAGTTCTTTGGGGCGGAACCAGAACTGACCGTATTCGCCAACGACAGCGGAAGAGACGTTCTTGGGGTTCTTATAGGTGAGCCGAACTTTATTAGAGGCTAACTTGGTCATAGAGGAAATGCCGCTGGAACCACCGGGGAATTGGAAACCCTTGGTTTCGGAACGGTTATTGGTTTCTGGATCCCAACTTCTGCCACCGCCGAAAATGGCGTCATCCGCAACGGTAATATCACTGAAAGTAAAGTCAACAGTACCTGCTGTGGTGTTGACCGCCGCTACCTTACCGATGCCGTAAATGGGGTATAGGTCACGATCCCAATCCAAGGTCAAATTCCGGATAGCGATGGTCTGGGAGTTATTCATGGTGATATAGGCAGGGGTATTATTGAGGGTAGTGCCTACGGAGAAAGTTAGGGTAGAACCGTTGCCTTCTATCAGGACATTCTTTAGATTAGACAGATTGATAGCCTCTTTCCCGGTGAGGGCGACTGCATATGTACCCTTGGGGATATTCAGCTTCCATGCCCCTGAGGATTTGACCTTGGCAATGGCATTGGCGAAGGCTGTTTCGTTATCCGCGGGGCTGTTGCTCTCCGAAAGTCCATAGTCCTTCAGGTCAACCACCTTGCCGTTGTCCACAGGAAGATTGACCGTAAATTCCTTGGCTCCCGAAATGTTCTTCAAGATCCCATCCATGGCAGACTGTGCCTCTGCTGTAAGGGCGGATGCCTCGTTCCCCATAGCGAACAAACCGAAAGTCAGGGCAAACAGCAGGAAGAAGGACAGTCCCCTGATCCATTTTTTACCTCTCATAATTCTACAGACCTTTCTTTGAAATAGACAAGATTATTTTACCATAAAACAAGGATAAAAACAAGGGCACTTATATATTCTCCCGAAACCCAAAGTGTTTAAATAGATTTTACAATGAGTGTTGGAGGCGATAAAAGAATGATTCATGGATTATCAGAGCGATTAAGAGAATTAAGGTTACAGCACGATTTGTCTCAACGGCAGGTTGCCGCTACTTTGCGTGTTTCTCCCGCTATTATTTCCAGTTATGAAACCGGGGAAAGGACTCCGAGTACGGAGAATTTATTGGCATTATCTTATTTTTACCGATGTACAACAGACTACCTGTTAGGGAAAGAAAAAGGAAACAAGCCACAGCCTTTAGATACCACAGGACTAAGTGCAGAACAGATTCCTGTGTTAGCGGATCTCATTGCAACTATGAGGCGGTAAAGCGTGCTAAGGGTTACAATCGAGCCTGCAGAGTTTTGTGTGGGTTTTGAACAAATGGAAATCCACCTTCTCTGTCTGATAACAGAGAAGGTGGATAGAGGATGAAAGGGCTACCTTATGAACGAACATAAGGTAGCCCTTGGATTTTAAGTATAGATTACTTTCTGCCGATGCGGACAGCGAACTTAGAAGTGAAGACAGTGTAGAAGCTCCAGAGACCCAGAACTAAGATGATGGCGAAGATAGCCAGATGTGCCAACCAGTAGTTAGACATGGTGAGGATACCGATGCCACGATAAGCACGAACATACTGACTTACGCCGATGATGCCCAAGATAGTAGTCAGAATGGGAGCACCCAGCTCCAGACCCATAACGTTGCAAATGATGGCGAAAACGAGGCAAAGCAGAACGCCCCAGGGAATGATAACGATGCTGTCGATGAGATAGCCCTTCTCATTTACGACGTAGTCGGTCTCAAAATAAATATCGAGGTATTCATCGGAATACTTCTTGAGATAATCCTCGGAATACTGTTCCATGCTGAGAGCGTAGATTCCTGCCAGTTCTTCGTCGGAGAATTCGCCAACAGCGGACTTCAGATCCTTGTCAGCCTTTGCTTCGTAAGCTTCCTGCAGGAAGGTCTTAAACTGCTCTTCGTGAGTGGCGTTCAGATTGTTCTGATAGTAGAAGTCC
>JAZREB010000450.1:0-5312 GCA_045660585.1 Faecousia sp.
CCTTGCCTTCGCCGAATTCGATAAAGCGTTCCATCTGCTTCTTGAAGCAAGCGCAGTTGTGTGCAATGGTTTCCTTAGTCATCATGGAACGCATGTCGGTACGACCGGAGGGGTCGCCGATCATGGCTGTACCGCCACCGATCAGAGCAATGGGACGGTTGCCTGCCATCTGCAGACGCTTCATCAGGCACAGAGCCATAAAGTGACCGACATGGAGAGAATCCGCAGTGGGGTCAAAGCCGATATAGAAGGTTGCCTTGCCATTGTCGATCATTTCACGAATTTCTTCTTCGTTGGTGACCTGGGCGATTAAGCCACGGGCAACCAGTTCATCATAAAGTTTCATTCTTTAATCCTCCTCAATTTCAGTAGCCCAATCCGCATTTTTGGGATCATTTTCGTCATATTCCTCAATTACCGGTACATTATGGGCTTCGTAATATTGGACCCAATCCCACTGGGTATAAGGGACATAGGTAAGTTCAACATTCCCGTAAGACGGGAAATTATAATATGCAGAATAGATTTCTTCCTCTGTAGAGTTAAGACGATCCACATAGGGAGCCTCAGGTAAAACAATCTGTAAATTACCCTCAGACAGGGAGTCCTGAATATGAGTATCCACCACTGTGCTGTAGGTACTGTTACAGAAGGTTATAAAGGTCAGAGCCAAGACACCAACCAAACTAACAAAGGACAGGGGCTTGCGCAGAACTTTTTCCGTGCGACTATGGCGGTGCAAAGTATAGGCAAGAAGAACTACAGTAGCTCCAACCATCAAAATGTAGGGAATGTACAGCATAGCGGAGTATGTGAGTCCGAATACGGTAAATACGAGAATATAGATCCACATTGCAATAATTGCACCCTTTATACGGATCTGGATCTTATCCTTGCTGACATAATGCTGGAGTGTTCTAAACACGCCGTAACAGTAGCACAGCCCTGCAACAACTTTCAAAACAACAAGGAATCTGTTAATGACAGCAAAAGCAGACAGAGCATTCCATGCAACATTCAGAACAACAAACAGCCCCATGGGGATCAGCAATAAGAACAGAGTAATATTGCAATTCTTGGAACGTTCGGCACGAATGGGCTGGATCAGCAGTAAACATGCAAGGGTAAATACCCCTAACAGCAACAGGTTATGTACAAAGAGCTGATCCATCGCAAAGGACAAGCGATCTAAAATCGTGTAAAAGCTATCTGCAACAACATCGGTATTGCCGGAAATCAAAAGACTCAGAACAAAACCCATTGCTGCACCCAGGCAGTGTGCCGCAAGATGCCAAGAGAAGCGAATCTTTACTCCAATGTAGATCAGGAAGAATACAGACAGGATCAGCACAGACACAGCAATTGCTTCAGAGAAGAACTGACTTGCAAACCCGCTGAGGAACAGGAACGGGATCTTCCAGACTTTCTTTCTGCCTTTAAAAACAAACAAATCGGATACGGTGAACACATACAACACCGTCAGGAGTCCGGGGATCAGTACAGTGCCTGCGCCGGTAGTGACGGAAAACGTTCCGGCAAAAATCCCCTTAGGCGCCGCAAGTGCCAGTAACAGCAGAATAAAATACATATAAGGACGTTCTGCGTTACAGAAGGAAATAAGAACAGAGCAGATGGTCCCGAGAGCCACGGCAATAAGAATATGACGTAAAATCGGCACGGACACCAAAACAGCACTGAAAAGGGTGGAGAGATAATTGCCACCGGATCGATTGGTAGCAGTAAGCCAGTGAGAAATACTGTCTCCGCCTAATTCCCCTTTGAAAATCAGGTCAGAGCCTGTCAGAGGAAATCCGTAGGCAAACAGAAGGAGTAAGCCAAATAAAAAGACATAGGGTAGTAATTTTTTGGTTGACTTTTGAAATTGAGATGTTTTCATTTTACAGAATCTCCCATTAACATTTCTTCTGCACTACGCAGGGTAATTTCGGTGATAGAGGCACCACCGATAAGACGGGCAATCTCGGCCTTTCTCCCGTCATGATCCAAAGGGGTAACAGTAGTAAAGGTTCTCCCCTGTCGTTCCCCTTTCGCTATCAGGAAATGGGTCGTTCCCATAGCGGCTAACTGTGGCAAGTGGGTAACACAGAGAACCTGCTTAGTATGAGAGACCTGACGAAGTTTCTCTGCAACATGCTGGGCAGCTCGTCCGGAAACACCGGTATCCACTTCGTCAAAGATCAAGGTGGGGATCAGGTCTCTTTCCGCAAGAACATTCTTAAGAGCAAGCATAATCCGAGCAAGCTCACCGCCGGAAGCTACTTTGTTTAGAGGTTTCAGAGCCTCGCCCACATTGGCAGACATAAAAAATGCTACACTGTCAGCTCCGAGAGGCCCCAATTCAGTCTCTGTAAATTCACAAGAGAATTGTACCCTCTTCATATCCAGATCGGACAGCTCCTTAAGGATCCGATCTGTCAAACGGAGCGCGGCGGCCTTTCGTCCTTCGCGGAGAGAACGTGCTCGTGCCCAACCCTCGGTTTCTGCAACAGAGAGCTCTTTCTTCTTCCGAGCGATCAGGTCGTCGGAAAATTCCATTTCGTCAAGCTCGGCTTTCGCCTTTTCTAAGTAAGCTAAAATATCGGCGCAGGTAACACCGTACTTACGACGTAGCTTATGGATCAAGTCCAAACGTTCCTCGATCTGCTCTAATTCATCTGCAGAAAAAGTCAGATCAAAGCACCGATCTGACAACTGTTCCCCAACATCCCGTACACGATACATAAGATCCTGCACACTTTCGTGGAGCTCAGCCAGAGACTCGTCAAAACGACACAGACGCCCCAGAGCATGTTCAGCCTGAGCCAGAAGATCCGCCGCACCGTCTCCGTCGGAACCGCCTTCGATGGCTTCTTTCGCCTCGGTAAGGCCGTCGGAGAGTTTTTCGGCATTTTGGACGATTTTCCTGCGAGCTTCCAGCTCCTCGTCCTCCCCTGCCTTCAGTTTGGCACGGGAGATCTCGTCGATCTGATATTTCAGAGTCTCCATTCTGCGGAGCTTTTCGCTCTCGTCCATGGTAAGATCATCGATCTGTCGGCGTAGCGAACGGATTTTATCGTAAGACTCACAATATGCCCCTAACAATTCCTCCGTCTGACCAAAATTATCCAAAATGGTCAGATGGTAATCCTCGTCAAAAAGAGCGGCAGAATCGTGTTGTCCATGGATATTGATTAGGCGAATGCCCAGCTTTTTTAAAATATTAACGGTAACAAGGGTTCCGTTGACTTTACAGACGTTTTTACCGTCTAAGTAAATCTCACGCTGGATCATGAGCTCCTCGTCATAGGGAACATCATTTTCACGGAACCAGTCAAAATAGGGCACTTGGTCAAAAATAGCGCGAACCGTTGCTTTATTCGTTCCGGTACGGATCATATCACGATAAGCCCGTTCTCCCATAATGGCAGAAATGGCGTCGATCACAATGGATTTACCGGCACCGGTCTCACCTGTGAGAACATTGAAGCCATTTTCAAAGGAAATATCCGCTTCTTCTATAACTGCAATATTCTCGATATGTAACAACCGTAGCATAAGAAATTACTCAAGCATACGGCGGATCTCAGAACAGAAATCCAGAGCAGAATCTGTATCCCGCATAATAACCAAAGTGGTATCGTCGCCGGATAAACAGCCTACCACCTCGGGAATATGGAGGGCATCGATATTTGCACCTGCGGCGGCTCCGAGACCGGGCATGGTACGGATCACGGTAAGGTTCTGTGCACAATCCACACGAGTGACACATTCACGGAAAATGACCTGAATACGATCATCGAAATGTTCAGACTCATTCTTGGTGGCAACACTGTAACGATATCCACCGGCACCGTCCAAGGTCTTGATGATTCTGAGTTCCTTTATATCACGAGAAACAGTAGCCTGGGTACTCTTGTATCCGGCGGCCTGTAACTCCTTAAGAAGCTGTTCCTGGGTTTCGATATTCTTTTCGCTGATCAAAGCGAGAATTTTCTTCTGACGATGGGATTTCATACCTGTACTCATCCTTTATCAATAATTTTATAATTATTTTAATTTATTCTTTACGATGTCGAAAAAACTGCGATTATTCAGTCGCACCAGCTTAGTCACATAACGGGAGCGGGTTATGGTAATGGTATCTCCCGTATTTAAACGCACGGCTCTGCCCCCGTCTACGGAAAGGAAAGCATTCTTCCGTCCGATACGACCGATCTCCACAGTGATCCTGCGCTCAGCAGAGGTAACCATAGCCTTGGTCATCATGTCGTGAGCACAAATGGGGGTAATGATAAAATTCTGAGCAGAAGGCTCTACAATGGGGCCACCGGCAGACATGGAATAGGCTGTGGAACCGGTAGGTGTACTGAGGATCAGACCGTCCCCCATAAAAGACATCATTTCAACATTATCGCATCTTACCCCCAACTGAATGGTACGGGCAACAGCACCCTTGGTAATAACCGCATCATTGAGGGCGTCATCTTCTAAAATAACCTGGCCTTCGTGTACGACTTTCACATGGAGCATCATGCGCTCGTCGAGAGTATAATCATCCTTTGCAAGGCGAGCAAGCTCCCCTAACTCGGAACTCTCCAATTCCGCCATAAAGCCCATAGTGCCGATATTGACACCTAAAACAGGGACACCGACACGAGTAGCGGCCTTGGAAGCGTGGAGAATTGTGCCATCACCGCCGAAACAGATGAGCAGTTCCCCATCCCGCAGTTCCTTCTGCAAATCGTAAAGAGGGATGTCCTGAGGCATCTCAAAATTACGATCCACATCGAAGGCCAGACAGGTTCTGGAATCGATCCCTGCCTCTTTCAGAATCGTAGCCGCCTGAGTAGCAAATTTAAAGTTTTTATCCCGATAGGGATTCGGTGTCATGATTACTTTTTTCATAGTTCTTCGTGAGCGGCTGAAACGATAGCAGGAATATCTGCCACAATACCGCCCTCTGCCTCCATAGAAAGATGGCCTAAAAATTCAATATTGCCTTCCGGCCCTTTGACCGGCGAGAAGGTTAAGTTGCGAAGAGTCATTCCCAATTCACCTGCAAGAGCGACGAAGTTCTCCAGAACCTCCCGATGAATAGCCGGATCTCGGACAACGCCCTTTTTCCCGACCTTGTCCTTGCCGGCTTCAAACTGAGGTTTAATGAGGCAAAGGATCCGGCCTGTGGGTTTTAAAAGATTGCGAATGGCAGGAAGGACGATTTTAAGGGAAATAAAGGAAACATCTACAACAGACAGATCCAGTGGTTCTCCCAGGTCTTCGGGGGTAACATAGCGGATATTGGTCCGTTCCAT